>DASZQY010000266.1:0-10663 GCA_035549395.1 Bauldia sp. | reverse complement strand
GCCAAGATCAATTCCGGCGACCTCATCGCCATCGCCGAGGTGGTCCGCGACCTCTTCCGCTCCGACACGCAGCCCGAGCAGTCCTATTCCGAGCGCCAGCTCTATGAGGCCGCCCTCGACCGCATGTCGCGCGAGATTTCGTCGGTGAGTAAAATCTCCGAGACCGAGGCTGTGCGCCAGATCGAGCAGAATCTGGCCAAGAGCCCGCGCCGTGGGGCCGCCCCGGCCGAGGCCAAGGAAGCCAAGGCCGACGCGAAGGCCGCGTAGGCCGATTCCGCCCGGTTACCGGGCGCTAACCAATCGCAAGGGCGTCGGCGCCAGCCGGCGCCCTTTTTCGTTGTTCGGTCCGAAGAAGGACGATCACAAAAGTTATCAAACGAATGTGTGCAACGCACCACGCCGCACGGCGTTAAGGTGTTCGGGTTGGCAGATTCCTCGGGCGGCCCTTGAAGCCGCAAGGAGGCAGGAGCCGATGAACAATACATCGTCATCCAATCGCGATTTCGTCCGCGCAGCGATGCGCGCGCCCTACCTCGAGCGCGACGAGGAGCATGAACTCGCCGTCCGCTGGCGCGAGGAGAAAGACCAGGCGGCCCTCGACCGCCTGACCGCCGCCCATATGCGGCTCGTGGTCGCGATCGCGGCCCGATTCCGCAATTTCGGCCTGAACATGGGCGACCTCATTCAGGAAGGCCATGTCGGCCTGCTTGAGGCCGCGGCGCGTTTCGAGCCGGACCGGGAGGTGCGCTTCTCCACCTACGCGACATGGTGGATCCGCGCTTCGATCCAGGACTACATCCTGCGCAACTGGTCGATCGTGCGCAGCGGCACGTCGTCGGCGCAGAAGGCCCTGTTCTTCAACCTGCGCCGACTGCGCGCCCGCCTGGCGCAAAGCATCGATCAGCGGCCGCGCACGCAGATTTTCTCCGAGATCGCGACCGCGCTCGGCGTTTCCGTTTCAGACGTCGAGAACATGGACTCGCGTCTCTCCGCTCCCGATACCTCGCTGAACGCGCCCCTGCACGACGACGGCGAGGCCGCGTCCAATCGTCAGGATTTCCTCGTCGACGACGCCGACCTGCCGGACGCCACCGTCGGCGACCAGATCGATACCGAGCGGCGCACGACCTGGCTGCGCTCGGCGTTGACGGTGCTGAACGAGCGCGAACTGCGCATTGTCAGCGAGCGGCGGCTGAAGGACGACGGCGCCACGCTGGAATCGCTCGGCGAGAGCCTCGGCATCTCGAAGGAGCGCGTGCGCCAGATCGAGAACCGCGCGCTGGAGAAGCTGCGCGAAGCGCTGCTCAGGGACCACCCCGACACCGCTTCATTCGTCTGAAGCTCAGCGGTCGTCCACGATCTTGAGCTTCGTGCCGGGCTCGATCGCGACGTTGGGGTCGAGATCGTTGAGCACCTGGAACAGTTCGCGTGGGCGGTCGACGCCGCGCATGCGCCGGGCAACGATGGCTTCCGTGTCGCCAGGCTGCGCCGTCACGATGTGAACGTGCAGCGCCTTGAGCTGCGCCAGTTCCTGCTGGCCGACGGTGCGGAAGCTGTCCACTGTCTGACGGGACTCCGCCTTGAAGGCGTCGTTGTCGGCTTCGTTGGCGAAGATGAAACGATAGGTCGCCGGACCGTTCGACTGCACGACCGCGATCTGGAAGAACCAGCCCTTGGCCTGCGCCTCGGCCGAAGCCGCCTGCAGGCCGTTCACCGAGAAGCTCTGGATGCTGTTCGGGTCAAGGCCGTTGATCCAGCCCGAACGAAGATAGTCGGCGAGATCGGTGCCCTGGGCCAGCCCGACCGCATCGAAACGCAGCGCCGTCCCGTCCGCACCGGTGGCGAGCACAGCTTCGCTGGTGTTGTCGATGACGAAACCCGGCGGAACGGTGAAGGCGATCGCCAGGCCAGGGTGGATGAACGAACGGTCGCGCACGAAGCCCTGGCTGGGATCGTCGCCATAAACCATGCCGTCGATGCCATCGAGGTAGCGATCGCGATCGACGTCGCCGACGCCCGGCGGCCCGAAGGCGCTCGCCGCCTGCTTGGCGAAAGCGACGCGCTCGGGCGTCGAAGGATGCGTAGCGAGAAAATCGGGCTCCTTGTCCTGCACCGTGCCCGAGGCGCGGAAGGCCGCGTAATCCGCCATCTCGGTAAGGAAACGCGACGCGGCATACGGATCGTAGCCAGCCTTGCCGATGTCGCGGATACCGATCGAATCGGCCTCGAGCTCCTGCTGGCGCGAGAAGCTGGCCAGCGTCCGCTGGCTGGCGGCGAGCGCGAGCTGCTGGCTCGCGGCGTCATGCACGACATCGGTGGCGGCACCGGCCGCCGCCATCACCTGCTGCGCCATCATCTGCCGCTGCTGGGCGTGATTGGCGATGACGTGGCCCATCTCGTGAGCGAGCACGGCCGCGACCTCGGAGGAGTCGTTGGCGAGCGCGAGCAGGCCGCGGGTGACGTAAAGGTATCCGCCCGGCAGCGCAAAGGCGTTGATCGCCGGGGCGTTCAGGATGGTGATGCGATAGGGTTGGTCCGGCTTTTCGGACGCGGCGACGATGCGGCTGACCACCGGAAGCAGCATCTGCTCGACCTTGGGATCGTGGTAGATGCCGCCATAGGCGGCGACGATACGCGCGTTCTCTTCGGTATCGACGGGCGCCGAGGCGCCGTTCGGCGTCGGCTCGTTGTTGAAGACGGTGGACGTCGGCGGAGCAACGCCGGGACCGCCCAGCGAGTTGCACCCGGCAAGCAGCAACGCGATTCCGGCAGCGGCCAGCGCAAGGCGCCAGCCCGCTCCGGTGCCCGTCACTGATTCACTTTCCGGCGCCTGTGTCATTCGCCTTATCAATCACCACCAATGCCGCGGCATCATCCAGCACGATTGCCGGACCACCGCTCTGCTCGAGCACGCCACGCACCCTGACACGTTTGCCGGTGAGCGAAGCCGGGTCGAGACCGGCGCCGGCGAGTTCCACAGCCAGTTCTTGCGGCACCATGACGGTGAAATCGCGCCGGAAGTCGCGTCCGAAATCGAGGAAGGTCATGCGCGTGCCATGGCCTACGGAATCGATCCGACCTTCGACCAGTGCATATAAGCCGTTTTTTTCGGCAAGCGAAGAATCGTCGGCCGACACCGGGCGGAACTGTGACAGAGCCCACAGGCCCCTTCCCGCTACGAGCGCCGGCGCCTCGGCCGCCAGAAATGGGCCGAAACACGCGGATTCATCTGGGTATTCGCGGGCGCGCGCCAAGCCTTCCTCGAGCAGGGCCTGGGCCACCGGCACACCGCCGGCGAAGACGTAGGCATGGCGGCGGCCATAGCGATCGGGGCCGGCGGCAACCCAGGCCGCCGACGTATCGCCTCCGCCGACCAGCGCCGCCAGCCGCTCGCGCGCCTCGTCTGCGATCGGCCAGGGCGCACCGGCGGGCAGGTCGAGCGGGCGCATCGGCGCTTCCACGCCGGCCAGCCGGACCTCGCTGCCATCAGCGAGGCGGAGCGTCGCGCCATCGACGGCGGATGCGACCGAAAGGGGCGCCGTCCCGGCAGACGGGCATTCCGCGGCGTCTCCGGCCGAGAACGACGGCGGAGCCGCGATGGCGCCTGCCATCGCCACAACCGCCAGGTTCAGTCTTCCGCGCCTCATCGGCTGTTCCCCTGGTGTCGGCCGGCCGCCGACCGTATCGGGCCTGCAGGCGGAAAGCTTTGCCGCAACGCCCTGCTGGCGTCGATGTCCGGCTACGCGCGAAACCCGCCCTACCCGGGATCGCCGCATGACTCCCGCAATCCCATATACTAATATATAAGCTTCTGTCGCAGCTCGCTCCCAACCCGGTGCCAGTGCTCGTGGCCCACGACCTACCAGTACCGATCGACGGCGTGCGGTCCGCGACGGCGGCGGTGCGCATCCGCTCGGCCCTACGCACCCAGATTGTCGGGATGGAGCTGGCGCCCGGCGAGCCGATCTCCGAAAAGGCGCTGTGCGAGCAGTTCGCGGTCAGTCGCACACCGGTGCGCGAAGCACTGCTCAGCCTCGCCGACGAGCATCTCATCGAAATCCGTCCACAGATCGGGACCTTTGTCGCACGCATCAGCCTGCCGGCGATACGCGACGCGATGGTGATCCGCCGCGCGCTGGAACGCGTCTCGGCGCGCGAGGCGGCGGCGCGCGCCGGCGCTGCCGATGCGAAGCAGCTTTTTGCCATCCTCGATGAGCAGGAGCGCCATACCGGCCGCAATGGCTTCTTTCGTTTCCATGCCGCCGACGAGGCACTCCACCAGGCCATCGCCGAGATCGCCGGCCATCCCAACATCTGGCGGGTGATCCGCCAGGAGAAGGCGCAGGTCGACCGCGGGCGGCTTCTCGTGCTGCCGCAGCTTAGACGGCGCAAGCTTGTCGTCGAGCAGCACCGGCTGATCGTCGACGCCATCGCAGCGCACGATCCGGACGCGGCCGAGGCCGCCATGGAAGCGCACCTCAAGGACGTGCTGCCGAGCTTCGCCCGCATCCGGATCGAGTATCCCGACTATTTCGACGACGCCGAGGAAGGCGCCCCAGCAGCGCCATCGAGGTCGCGCGTTCGTTCACGCGGGGCAACGCCCGGCAAACGCCGGGCGCAAGGCGCAACGGAAGGAAAGGAATCACGGCGGACGGCGCGCGCAGGAAAATGAACGGCGCGGTTCGCCATCAGTGAGGAAGCCGGAATGGTCCGGCGCAATGGGAGGTTAGTATCGATGACAGACTTTCGACTGACACGACGCTCATTCAACGTGGGCGCGCTCGGCGTGCTCGGCGCGACGGCGTTCGGCCGCCTGGCCAATGCCGAAGCCATGGCGCCGGCATCCCCGGTGTCGCTCAACGTGATCGACGTGGCCGGCAACCTGCAGCTGACGCAGAAATCCATGGAGGATTACGCGGCAGCCAAGCCCAACTTCGTCTCCAAGATCACTTTCGGCCAGGCGACCTCGCCCGAGCTGCCGGGCAAACTTAAGGCGCAGCAGGACGCCAACCATGTCGACATCGATCTGGTGCTGACCGGCACCGACGCCCTGTCGGCGGGCATTTCGCAGGGTTTGTGGATTCCCTTGCTCCCGGACCACGCGGCAGACCTGCCGAAGCTCGACGACATCTATCTCGATGCGGCGAACAAGATGCAGGCGCTGGCCCAGGGCCAGGGCGTCGTGGTGACGTATTACCCGTCGGGTCCGCTGTTCGAATACATGCCGGACGCCGTGCAGACAGTCCCGACGACGGCCCAGGAACTGCTCGACTGGGCGAAGCAGAATCCCAATCGCTTCATGTACGCCCGCCCTGCCAATTCGGGACCGGGCCGCACGCTGATCATGGGGCTGCCGTACATCCTGGGCGACAGCAATCCGATGGACCCGAACAAGGGATGGGACAAGACGTGGGCCTATCTCAAGGAACTCGGGCAGTACATCGAGTACTACCCGTCGGGCACGACGGCCGTCATGAAGGAGATGGGCGAAGGCTCGCGCGACATGGTGGCCTCGACCACCGGCTGGGACATCAACCCCCGCGCTCTCGGCATTGTACCGGCCGAGGCCAAGATCTTTGCCCTCGACGGCATGCACTGGGTGACGGACGCCCATTACATGTGCATCCCGAAGGGCGTCTCCGCGGACAAGGTCGGCGTGCTGCTCGACATGATGACGTTCATGCTGCAGCCGAAGCAGCAGGCGAACGCCTATGACAAGGGCTACTTCTACCCGGGTCCGGCGGTGAAGGACGTGCCGCTGTCGATGGCGCCACAGGACAGCCAGGACGTCATCAATCAGTACGGCCGGCCCGAGTATGCCGCGCTTATCGACAAGTACCCGAAGGAAGTGCCGCTGGCAGCCGCAGACCTCGTCGCTGCCTTCGATATCTGGGACAAGCAGATCGGCACCGGAAAGCAAAAGTAGCGACGGCCATCTCAAACTGTGCCGGGACGCCCGCTGCGGGCGTCCCGGCTTGTATTTTGTGCCCGGCACGGCGAGCCGCTAGGATCGCGCCGGAGACCAGCGGGGCTATGTGAATGGCAATTCGGTCGGCTGCGTTCAGCGAGCTCAGGCTGGAGCAGGTCGGACGCACCTTCGGCGCCGTCGACGCCCTGAAGGCGGTCGACCTCACCATCCGCAAGGGTGAGTTCATCTGCCTGCTCGGCCCCTCGGGCTGCGGCAAGTCCACGACGCTCAACATCATCGCCGGGCTGCTGCCGGCCACGAGAGGCAGCATCTGGCTGGACGACAAGCGCATCGACGGGCTTCGTCCGGAAGAACGCGGCTTCGGCATGGTGTTCCAGAACTATGCCCTCTTCCCGCACATGAGCGTACGCAAGAACATCGGATTTGGTCTCGCCATGCGCGGCGTGCCGCGCGCCGAAATCGACCGGCGGGTGGAGGAAGCCATCCAGTTCGTTCGTCTCGGCGGACAGGAAGACAAACTTCCGGGCCAGCTTTCAGGCGGCCAGCAGCAGCGCGTCGCCATCGCGCGGGCCATCGTCATCGAGCCGCCGCTGGTGCTGATGGACGAACCGCTGTCCAACCTCGACGCGAAGCTGCGACTTGAGATGCGCTCCGAGATCCGCCGCATCCACAACAGCCTCGGGGCGACCACCATCTACGTGACGCACGACCAGGAAGAAGCGCTGTCCCTCGCCGACCGCATCGTGGTCATGTCGATGGGCAGCGTGCGCCAGGTGGGCACACCGGCCGAGCTTTACGGCCAGCCGCAGACCCTCGATGTCGCCGACTTCATGGGCTTCCGCAACCGGCTCGAAGCCGTCGTCAAATCGGCGAGCGGCGGACGCATCGTCGTCGGCGTGGGCGATGCCGAGATGGAGGGACATACGCAGGGCCGCGTCACCCCAGGCCAACGGGTAACCGTCGCGATACGCACGGAGGACCTCACCGCCATCGATGGCGGCGGAATCCCGGCGACGGTCGTGACCGCCGAGTTCCGGGGCCATTCCTTCACGTGCTACGGCACGGCTGCCGGCGGAGCCGAGGTGTTCTTCCGGTCGGCCAGACGCCTGGCAGCAGGCGAGACGGTCCAGCTCGGCGCGCCGGCCGAGCGTGTCCTCGTCTTTGCGGAGGCGGTTGCGTGACGGCGCGCAGCGACGCCGCGGTCGACCGTCAACCGCCGTTGCGCCTCAGACTTGCGGCGCGCGGCCTCGACATCACCACACTGCTGGTCGTGCCGGCGGCGGTCGTGGCGGTCGCTCTTTTCATCTACCCGTTCCTGTACGGCCTGTGGCTGTCGTTCAACCCCGCCAAAGCAGGCGGCATACTGGCGAACTACATCGCCTTCTTCTCCGACCCGTTCCTGTACGACACGATCGGGACAACGCTGTGGCTGGCGCTGCCGGTCACGATCCTCAACCTGCTGGTCGCCATCCCGGTCGCGTTCCGCGTGCGGCGCCTGCGCCGGCAACGGCTGCTGACCACGATCCTGGTCGTGCCGATCACGCTCGGCACCGTGCTCGTCGCGCAGGGCATGCTGACGTACTTCGGGCCCCAGGGCTGGCTGAACCGCGTGCTCCTGCTGTTCCACGTCATCCCGCATCCGGTCCGGCTGATCCACAACTACACGGGCGTCTTCATCTCGCTGTTCATCACCGGCTTCCCGTTCACCTTTCTGCTCACCCTCTCGTATGTGACGGGGATCGACCCGACGCTGGAACAGGCCGCCGCGACGCTGGGCGCCGACGCCCGCCACCGCTTCTGGCATGTGCTGCTGCCGCTGCTCGTCCCCGGGCTTGCCATCGTCTTCTGCCTGTCATTCGTCCAGGCGTTCTCGGTCTTCCCATCCGCAGTGCTGCTGGGGGCGCCCGCCGGACCGACACGCGTCATCTCGATTGCCGCCTACCAGGCGGCCTTCGAGCAGTACGACTACTCCATGGCCTCGGCGATCGCGATGATCATGGGCTTCGTGCAGCTGGTGATCGTCGCCGCCATTCTCGGGCTGCGCGGCGCGTTCTATCGCGGGCCCGCCGCGGGCGGAAAAGGCTAAAGGCATGCAGGGCAGAAAGACGCTGGGCGAACGAACCTGGGAAACCGTCATCTGGGTGCTGGTGGCGTTCTTCGTCCTCAACCTGCTGGCGGTCATCGCGACGGTGGTCGTCGATTCCTTCGGCACCCGCTGGCTCAGAACATGGCTGCCGGCCGGCTATACCCTGCACTGGTATGCCGACGCCTGGAACGAGTTCCAGCTGTCGTCGGTGCTGACGGTGACGTTCGAGGTCGTGTTCCTGGTCGTCGTGCTTTCAGGCCTTCTCGGCGTGCCCGCTGCTTACGCGATGGCGCGCCGCAACTTCCCGGGCAAACGGCTGGTGATGCTTCTTTTCCTGCTGCCGCTGCTTGTGCCGCCGATCACTTACGGCATTCCGCTGGCGACCGTGCTCTATCAGGCGGGGCTCGCCGGCAACCTTTCCGGCGTCGTGCTCGCCAACCTCGTACCGACGGTGCCGTTCGTCATTCTGATCATGATTCCGTTCGTCGAGCAGATCGACCCGAAGATCGAAGCCGCGGCGCGCGTCTTCGGTGCGAATACGCTCCGCCTGTTCCTGCATATTCTGCTGCCGCTGCTGCTGCCCGGCGTGCTCGCCGCCCTGCTGCTGGTGCTGGTTCGTACCATCGCCATGTTCGAACTGACGTTCTTCACGGCCGGCCCCACCAGCCAGACGCTGGTCGTGGCGCTGTACTACGCGGTTTTTGCCGCCGGCGTCCGGGCGGTGCAGTCGATCGACGCCATGGCCGTCATCTACATGGTGACGACGCTGATCTGGCTGCTGATTGCCCTGCGCTTCGTCAACCCGACCCAGATCGTGGCGCGGGCGCGGCGGTAGAGCGCAGATCGGACCAGCGCAGCGCCATCTCGGCGGCGCGCAGCTCCGCCATTCCCTTCATGCGTCCGATGGCGGAGTATCCCGGCTTGGCATTCGCCTTGGCGATGTCATCCAGCATCAGGTGGCCGTGGTCGGGCCGCATGGGGATCTCGGCATCGAGGCGGCCCGACCGCCGGCGCCGGTTCTCTTCATCGACAAGCGCGCGGATCACGGCGACCATATCGACGCTGCCGCCGAGATGCTCGGCTTCGTGAAAGGAACCGCCCCCTTCCCGTCGCACGTTGCGGAGATGGGCGAAGTGGATGCGCGGCGCGAACTCGGACGCCATGGCGACGACGTCGTTGTCTTCGCCGGCGCCAAGCGAACCGACGCAGAAGGTCAGGCCGTTTGCCGCCAGGGGCACGGCCGCGAGGACGGCGCGCAGTTGCTCGGCCGTGCCGGCGATGCGCGGCAGGCCAAACAACGGGAAGGGCGGATCGTCCGGGTGCAGCCCGAGACGGATGCCGAGCTCCTCCGCGACCGGCGCGACTTCTGACAGGAACTCGACGAACGTGGCGAAATAATCGGCCTGCGTTATTCCCTCGTAGGGCGCCAGCGCGCGGAAGAAATCATCGCGATCGTAGGCCACTGTTCCGCCGGGCAGCGGCGCCAGCACGATGCGCTCGAGCTCGCTGCGGCGCCTGTCGTCCATGTCGGCGAAACGCAATTCCGCCGCGGCCGCGACGCCGGCGGTGTAGTCGTCGGCAGCGTGCGGGCGGCGCAGAAGGAACAGATCACACGCCGCAAAATCGATCATATCGAAGCGGAGCGCCAAACCGGCAGGCACAGGATAGCCGAAGTCTGTACGCATCCAGTCGACCAGCGGGATGAAATTGTAGCAGACGGTCCCTATGCCGGCGCTGGCAACGGCACGAAGGGAATCCTTGTAGTTCGCTATGTATTGCTGGCGCCCGGCGGCACGGGTGCGTATTTCGTTGCACACCGGGATGCTCTCCACGACCGCCCATTCGGTACCGGCGGCCGCAATCCGCTGCCGATGCCGCTCCACTTCCTCAACGGACCAGGCGACGCCATCCGGCAGATGGTGAAGCGAGGAAACGATGCCGGATGCGCCGGCCTGAATCGCATCGGCGAGCGTCACGGGATCACTCGGCCCGAACCACCGCCACGTCGGCCTCATCGCGCTGCTTTCGGCTGTGAACGATGAGCGCATTGTCAGGCCGGCTTGGGGCCTGTCAAGGAAGGCTTCCCGCTAGGGAAGCGCGAAGCGCCAGTACACGCCGTCCGGGAGTTGTTCCTCGATGCGGATCACCTCGTTCCACTTGGCGGTGCGCTCCGAGCGGGTAATCGAGCCGACCTTGATCTGATGCGACAGCAGGCCGACGGCGAGGTGGCTCAAGGTGACATCCTCGCTCTCGCCGGAACGGCCGGACATGACCGCGTTCCATCCGGCAGCACGCGCAGCGGCAGCGGCAGCGATGAGCTCGCTGACGGTGCCGCACTGGTTGACCTTGAGCAGTGCCGCATTGCAGGCGCCAAGGGCGGCGGCGCGCTCGATGCGGCCGGCGCTGGTCGTCAGATAATCGTCACCGATGATCTGGCAGCGGGCGCCGAGGGCCGCGGTGATGGCGACCAATCCGGTGTCGTCGTCCTCGGCGAGCGGATCTTCCAGGGAGACGATGGGGTAGCGGTCGCACCAGGCGGTGAGCATCGCGATCATGTCCGGGCCGGACAGGCGGCGGCCTTCGAGACGCAGCACGTACGAACCGGCGTCGAAGAAGTTGGTCGCGGCGATGTCGAGGGCGATGCCGAC
>DASZQY010000265.1:0-7793 GCA_035549395.1 Bauldia sp. | reverse complement strand
GCTCTCGACCGTGCCGGGCGCCGTAGAGCTTATCGCCGAGCTCGGCCGCTGGCTGTTGGAGCTGACTGGCCTGCACACGGTGGCGATGAGCCCGAAGGCCGGCGCGCACGGCGAACTTTGCGGCATGATGGCGATCAAGGCTGCGATCGAGGCGCGCGGCGAAAAACGCAGCGTCGTGCTGGTGCCGGAATCGGCGCACGGCACAAACCCGGCCACGGCGGCGCTGCTCGGCTACCGCGTGGTCAACGTGCCGGCGCGCCCGGATGGCACCGTCGACCCGGTGGAGGTCAAGGCGCTGCTCTCGCCCGACGTCGCGGCGCTGATGCTGACCAATCCCAACACCTGCGGCCTCTTCGAGCGCGACGTGGTGGCGATCGCCGATGCGGTGCACGCGGCCGGCGCGTTTTTCTATGCCGACGGCGCCAACTTCAACGCCATCGTCGGCAAAGTGAAGCCCGGCGATCTCGGCGTCGACGCCATGCACATCAACCTGCACAAGACGTTCTCGACGCCGCACGGGGGCGGCGGGCCGGGGGCAGGGCCGGTGGTGTTCTCGGAGAAGCTCGCGCCGTTTGCGCCGGTGCCCTACGTGCGGCTTGCCGGCGGCAAGGCGACGTTCGTCGAGACGCGCCGCGAGGAAGGGGCGGAGCATTCGTTCGGCCGCATGAGCGCCTTCCACGGCCAGATGGGCATGTTCGTGCGCGCCATGGCCTACATGCTGGCCCACGGTGCCGACGGCATGAAGCAGGCTTCGGAGGACGCGGTGCTGAACGCGAACTACGTCCGCGCCAGCCTCGCCGATGTCATGAGCCTGCCGTTCGGCAATCGCCCATGCATGCACGAGGCGCTGTTCGACGATCGGTTCCTCGAGGGCACCGGGGTGACGACGCTCGACTTCGCCAAGGCGATGATCGACGAAGGCTTCCACCCGATGACCATGTACTTCCCGCTGGTCGTGCACGGCGCGCTGTTGATCGAGCCGACGGAGTCGGAATCGAAGGCGTCGCTCGATCTGTTCGTGGCGACGCTCCGCGATCTCGTCTTCCGGGCCAAGCGCGGCGAGGCCGAGCGCTTCCACCAGGCGCCGCTGTTCGCGCCGCGCCGGCGGCTGGACGAGACGCGCGCCGCGCGCCAGCCGAAGCTGAAATGGGAGAAGCCGGCACCCTATTCGGAGGCGGCGGAGTAGCCTAGGACGGTTACTCCATCCCTTCCCACGACATCACGGCTTCGGCGATCTTGGGGAGGTCGGCGAAGCGGCGGATGACGGTTTCCGCGCCGGCGTCGGTGAGCAGGTCGGCATGGCCGGGCCAGGTGTGGCTGCCGCCGGTGAAGCCGATGACGCGGCAGCCGGCGGCCTTGGCGGCGTGGACGCCGAACACCGAATCCTCCAGCACCAGCACGTCGCGCGGGGCAAAGCCCATGGTCTGCGCCGCGTAGGCGTAAACGTTGGGCGATGGCTTCGGCTGCTTGTCGCCGACCTCGACCGCCGAGAAGATGTTGGGGGCGAAGCTGTCCCACAGGCGCGTTTTGTCGAGCTCGATCCTGAGGCGCGCGGTCGACGAGTTGGAACAGATGCAGCGCGGCTGGCCGTCGATCTTCTCGAGCAGCTCGGTGACGCCCGGCACCGCCTTGAGATCGCGCGCCAGCCGGCGGTCGAGCTCTGCCGTCTGCTGCTCCATGTAATCGGCCGGAAGCGCGTGGCCGATTTCCTTCTCGACGATGTCGTGGATGGCTTTGCTGGTCAGGCCGGCGAAGCGGCGGCTGACCTCGTTGGCGGTGATCTGGTAGCCGTTGCGGACGAACAGCTCCGAATCGACCTCGGAGGCGATGATTTCGGAATCGACGAGCACGCCGTCGCAATCGAAGGCAAAGAGCATGGGCGGGAGGTCCTGTTTCCGGCGCGTCTGTCTAGCGGGCCGCGGCCGGAAGCGGAAGGGCAATGGCCGCATGGCCGCCCCCCGTTCAGGGGCGCCGTTCACCGCCGCTTAACCATGCCTGTCAACCGCGGCTTTACCCTGAGAGTCCAAGGTCCACGCCAGCGAGTTCGTGGCGTGGGGCGTATTCATGGCGGCGTTGGCGCGGAGCGAGAAGGCGGAAGCCGCCTGGCTGGACACGATCCTCAAGGGCGACTGCGTCGCCGAAATGGCCAAGCTGCCGGCCGGCTCGGTCGATCTCGTCTTCGCCGATCCGCCCTATAACCTGCAACTCGCGGGGCAGCTGACCCGGCCCGATCAGTCCGAAGTCGACGCCGTCAACGACGACTGGGACAAGTTTGCCTCGTTCGGTGAGTACGACGCCTTCACCCGCGCCTGGCTGCTGGCTGCGCGCCGTGTGCTGAAGCCGACCGGGACGCTGTGGGTCATCGGCTCCTATCACAACATCTTCCGCGTCGGCGCGGCGCTGCAGGATCTCGGCTTCTGGATCCTGAACGACATCGTCTGGCGCAAGACCAACCCGATGCCGAACTTCCGCGGCCGGCGGTTCACGAATGCGCACGAGACGCTGATCTGGGCGAGCCGCGACCCCGAGGGTAAGGGCTACACGTTCAACTACGATGCGCTGAAGGCGGCGAACGACGAGCTGCAGATGCGCTCCGACTGGCTGTTTCCGATCTGCACCGGCAATGAACGGCTGAAGCAGGGCGACGGCCGCAAGGTGCACCCGACCCAGAAGCCGGAAGCGCTGCTTCACCGAATCCTGCTGGCGTCGTCGAAGCCCGGCGATGTCGTACTCGACCCGTTCTTCGGAACGGGAACGACCGGCGCCGTCGCCAGACGGCTTGGCCGCCACTTCATCGGCGTCGAGCGCGAGGACGACTACATCGTCGCCGCCCGGCGCCGGATCGCCGCCGTCAGGCCAGGCGATAACACGGCGATCGAGGTATCCACCGGCAAACGGGCGGAACCTCGCGTCGCATTCGGCTCATTGGTCGAAACCGGCCTGATTGCGCCCGGAGCTATCCTGACCGATGCGCAGGCGCGCCATTCCGCCGAGGTGAGGGCGGACGGCACGCTGCGTGCCGGCGAGCACGTCGGATCCATCCACAAGGTGGGCGCGCTGGTGCAGGGTCTCGATGCCTGCAATGGGTGGACCTATTGGCACTACGCCACCAGGGCGGGGCGCCAGCCGATCGACGTGCTGCGCGCCGAGGTCAGGCGCGAAATGGCCGCCTCGGGCGCCTGAGCGGCGTCATCCGCCGGCCACGATAGTTGAGGTAGCCTGAGGCATGGGAACCGACGCCTTCAGCGCGCGCGGGCGCTTCTACCGCGGCAACATCCATACCCACTCCACGCGCTCGGACGGGCAGTTGGAGCCAGGCGAAGTCTGCCGCAGATATCGCGAATCCGGCTACGACTTCCTCTGCATGTCGGATCACTTCCTCGGCAAGTACGGCTTCCCGATCACCGATACGACCGAGTTCCGCACCAACCGCTTCACCACCATCCTCGGCGCCGAGGTCCACGCACCGGCCAACAGCCAGGGTGAGCTTTGGCATATTCTGGCAGCCGGCCTGCCCGAGGATTTCGCGCCGACCGCAGAGGATGAAGATGGCGTCGCGCTCGCGACGCGGGCCCGCGCGGCCGGCGCGTTCGTCGGCATCGCTCATCCGCAGTGGTCGGGCCTGACCATCGAGGATGGCCGCGCGCTCGCCCACGTCGCCCATACGGTCGAGATCTACAACCACGGCTGTGCGCTGGAATCGGCGCGCGCCGACGGGACCTATCTGCTCGACCAGTTGCTGAACGAGCGCCGCCGCCTCACGGCTTATGCTGCCGACGACGCGCACTTCCGCTTCGAGGACGGCTTTGGCGGCTGGATGATGGTCAAGGCCGAGGCGAATGAGCCGGAAGCGTTGCTGGCGGCGATGAAGGCCGGCCATTTCTATTCGAGCCAGGGGCCGGTCATTCATTCGTTTGCGGTCGAGAGCGGCGAAGCCGTCGTCGAGTGTTCGGCGGTCAGCAACATCGCCATCGTCGGTCGCGGTTCCCGTGTTTCGCACCGTTTTGCACCCCAGCAGACCCGCGCGGTGCTGCCGGCGGAGGCGTTCGCGGGCGACTGGTGCCGCCTTGTCGTCATGGACGCCGCCGGAAAGTGCGCCTGGTCGAATCCGGTGTGGGTCTAGCCGGCAGTTGGCGGCCGCGCCCTGCGCGCTATTCTTTCGTCGCATGAGCGATACCGACATCAAGACCAAGGTCAGGCAGCGCGCGAAGCCTGAACTGAAGGTGGAGCGGCCGCGGCTCCACAAGGTTATCCTCGTCAACGACGATTACACGCCGCGCGAGTTCGTCGTGCAGGTGCTCAAGGCCGTGTTCCGCACCAGCGAGGATCAGGCCTACCGCATCATGATTACCGCGCATCGCAAGGGCGTTTGCGTGGTCGCCGTCTACACGAAAGACGTCGCCGACACCAAGGCGACCGAGGCTACCGACATGGGCAAGGCGGCCGGGTTCCCGCTCATGTTCACGACCGAGCCCGAAGAATAGCGTAGTTGCCGCATGCTTCTTCCGCGTGGCAGTTTCGTGCGCGGAGGGAAAATTCGTCATGACCGTGCTTATTGCCGGCGGAGGCATCGGGGGTCTTGCGCTCGCCCTCAGCCTGCATCAGGTGGGCGTCCCGGCGATGATCTTCGAGAGCGCGCCGGAACCGAAGGCGCTCGGCGTTGGCATCAACGTCCTGCCCCATGCCGTGCGCGAGCTGGTTGAGCTTGGGCTCGAGCCGGACCTGGAGGCGATTGGCGTGCGCACCGGGGCTCTGGCGTATTTCTCGAAACACGGAAAGCCCATCTGGAGCGAGCTGCGCGGCAAGGAGGCCGGCTATCGCTGGCCGCAATTCTCCTTGCATCGCGGCACACTGACCCAGCTTCTCTGGGACAAGACCGCGGATCGTCTCGGCGCGGACTCGCTGCACACCGCCCATCACCTGACCGGTTGGCGTGAAGTCGACGGCGGCATAGAGGCGACGTTTATCGACAAGGCCTCCGGCGCTGTTTCCGGCACGCGTCGCGGTGCGCTGCTGATCGGCGCCGATGGCATTCACTCCGCTGCGCGGGCGCACGTTTATCCTCAGGAGGGCACGCCGCGCTGGAATGGCAACATACTGTGGCGCGGCGTCACCTTCGCCCGGCCGTTTCTGGATGGCCGCACGATGATCATGGCCGGCCATGCGACGCTGAAGTTCGTTGCCTATCCGATTGCGCCGAAGCGGGCAGACGGCCTGCAGATGATCAACTGGATCGCCGAGCGCAGAATGCCGCCGGACTATCAGTGGCGGCGGGAACGATATGATCGCCAGGCGCGGATCGAGGAGTTCTTGCCGTGGTTTGAGTCCTGGCGCTTCGAGTGGCTCGATATTCCGACGCTCATCCGCGAGGCCCTCTACGTGTACGAATATCCGATGGTCGACCGTGATCCGCTCGACCGCTGGACGTTCGGACGCATGACGCTGGCCGGCGACGCCGCGCACCCGATGTATCCGATTGGCTCCAACGGAGCGTCACAGGCGATCCTCGATGCCCGCGTTCTCGCGCGCGCGATACAAACGCATGGCGAAACGCCCGCGGCGCTCGCAGCATATGAGACCGAACGGCGGCCGGCGACCGCCAGGATCGTCGCGACCAACCGGCGCAACGGGCCCGACCACGTCATGCAGATCGTGGAGGAACGCGCGCCGGACGGGTTCAGCGACATCGAGGCCGTGATGCCGCTGGCCGAGAGGGAGGCGATTGCCGCCGACTACAAGCGCATCGCCGGCTTCGATCGCGACACGCTCAATGCACGCCCGTCGATCATTCTCGTAGCTCAGGGAACCAATCCATAGCGGCGGAGATCCGCGGCCAGCGTTTCCGTCGAGACGTATCGCTCGGCATGCCAGCCGACGCTTCGTGCCGCAGCCACGTTGGCGGAATTGTCGTCGAAGAACAGCGTCGCGTCCGGCTCAAGCCCGAAGGTCGCGGCGTGGAGCCGGTAAATCGCAGGATCGGGCTTCACCAGCCTGACGCGGCCCGAGACCGTAACGCCGCGGAAGCGGCGAAGGATAGGGAAACGTGCCTCGGCCTCCGCGAATGTGTCGGGCGCCCAGTTGGTGAGCGCCGTGACATCGACGCCGCGATCGATGAGCTCGGCGACGATGGCGATGTTGGCGTCGATCTGCCCGGGGATCATCTCCCACCAGTTGGCGCGGAAAGCGCGGATCAGATCGGCGTGATGCGGATGCTCGGCGATCAGCAGATCCTCGGCCTCGCGCCAGGCGCGTCCGCGATCCTGCTCGACGTTCCATTGATGGCTCGTCACTTCGGTGAGGAAGCGCCGCCGCTCCCTTTCGTCGGGCAGCAGACGGCGGTAAGGCGCCTCCGGATCGTAGGCGATGAGGACCTGCCCGAGATCGAAGACGACGTGGCGGATATCGGTCACGCGGCGCGCCGTCCCGGCCCCCGGCGCCTTGTTGCGCCCGGCAGCGCCGCTTCGATGGCCTTCTTCATGACGCTGGGCAGCGCCTCGCCGGGCAGGTCGGCGGCCGGCGCCCACCACATGCCGGCAGGAGCCTTTGTCGCGAGCGGTAAATCGGCCCGCAACACCGCAAGCTCCAGCCGGAAGTGCGTGAAGACATGGACGATGGCGCCGGCATCGTGCCAGGCGCCGGGCAACGGGGGCGCCGTGTGTGGCGAGATCCCTGCGGTCCAATCCGAACCCGGCACCTCGGTCATGCCGCCGAGCAGCCCGTCGTCAGGCCGCGACCGCAGCAGCACCGCGCCGTCGGCGCGGACGGCGACGAAGGCGCGGCCGTAGCGGGCAGGCCTTTCGGCCTTGGCGGCGCGCAGCGGGTAACGCTCGGCGTCGCCGGCGGCGCGCGCCGCGCAAGCTTCCGCCAGCGGACAGAGCGCACAGGCCGGACTACGCGGCGTGCAGATGGCGGCGCCAAGGTCCATCATCGCCTGGGCGTAGTCGCCGGCGCGGCGGGCGGGTGTCAGAACGGCCTGACGTTCGCGGATTTCCTTCTTCGCGGTGGGCAGCGGCGTCTCGATGGCGAACAGCCGCGCGATCACCCGCTCGATGTTGGCGTCAACGACCGGCGCCGGGACGTCGAAGGCAATCGCGGCGATGGCCGCGGCGGTATAGTCGCCGATGCCGGGGAGGGAGCGCAGGCCCTCGACCGTGGCGGGGAATACGCCGCCATGGCTGCGGGCGACCGTCTCGGCACAGGCCTTGAGATTGCGCGCACGCGCGTAATAGCCGAGCCCAGCCCACGCCTTCAGCACGTCCTCACGCGATGCATCGGCGAGCGCCGCGACCGTCGGCCAGCGCGTGACGAATTCCTCGAAATACGGCTTCACCGTCGTGACGCCGGTCTGCTGCAGCATCACCTCGGACAGCCAGACACGATACGGATCCGGCGCCACGCCCTGCGCACGCTCCCGCGGCGGTACCCGCCACGGCAGCTTGCGCGCGTGGCGGTCGTACCAGGCGAGGAGGGCGGCAGCCGGTGTCGGAGCCTCAGACCGCTTCGCGGTAGCGCTCGGCCGTTTCAAG
Source organism: Bauldia sp. (assembly GCA_035549395.1). Classification (GTDB taxonomy): domain Bacteria; phylum Pseudomonadota; class Alphaproteobacteria; order Rhizobiales; family Kaistiaceae; genus DASZQY01. Next base: position 267 of record DASZQY010000265.1, on the reverse strand, counting down.
GTCCACCGACACCAGTTGCGACACGCCACGCTCGGCCATGGTGACGCCGAACAGGCGGTTCATGCGCGCCATCGTGATCGGGTTGTGCGTGATCGCGATGAAGCGCGTTTCGGTCGAGTTGCGCATTTCCTCGAGCAGGTTGCAGAAGCGCACGACGTTGGCGTCGTCGAGCGGCGCGTCGACCTCGTCCAGCACGCAGATCGGCGCCGGGTTGGTGAGGAACACCGCGAAGATCAGCGACAAGGCCGTCAGCGCCTGTTCGCCGCC
>DASZQY010000264.1:0-2735 GCA_035549395.1 Bauldia sp. | reverse complement strand
GTCTCGCCTTATTCGGGTGCTGTCCAGCTCTCCGACAGTCCGACCAGGCAGGTGCTGAATGGACGGCCCATGCGTTCGCGTGGCCAGGCTCGTCCCTTCGCCGTCTTGCCGTTTATCGTCAATTGGGCCGCCGATGCTGGGAAGATGACCGCACACACGCCGTAGGGTCGGGCCAGTGGCGGCTGATTGGGGTACGAATGCACCAGAATAGGCTTGCCAAACTGGCTCCACGTCATGGCGATCCTGTTGCCGTTGCCTTCCACGTGTTCCGTCAAGGCTTCGCGCGTATCGCCAGTCTTCCTGAAGACGGCGTCAGAGACGGGAATGGATGTGTCCTTCAGGTCGCCGCGCAGCATACCCTGCACCGTCTCTTGCACCATGCGCGCCAAAGGTACGTTGTCGGCGTAGATGTTCCAGCGGTTCTCGGTCAGTTCGCTTTTCACGTACAGGACATGTCCCGGTCCGCAGGGCGAATAGAGGACTCGCCAGAGGCTCACGAGCGAGGAATTGGAATCGTCATCGGCCTCGCTGAGGCGCATCTCAACGTTTCCGCCGGTGAACAGGACGCGGTTGTCGTCGACGTTCTTTTCGCTGCCCTGATACTCTGTCGCTTTTAGCTTGCGCACGGCCGAGTCCATCGTCGTTCCTTTTGTCGGGAAGTCTTCGGAGCAGCCGGCGCGCAAACATTGGCTTGCGGCACTGCTCCGATACCGCAAGAACATTAACATGATAAATATATTTTGCAAATAATTTCGGCATGCTATTCCCAAAGCAACCTGACGCTGGTGCTGCTGACATCTGAGTGGCCTGACGGAGATGGATTTCATGCAGATCGACGGACGCTGCTACTGCGGTCGCCTGAGCTACACCGCGAAAATCGATCCGGGGACAGTCCTCATCTGCCACTGCACCGACTGCCAGTCTTTGTCGGGGTCGGCGTTTCGAACACTGGCATTCGCGGAGGACGGGACTTTTGTGCTGTCGGGCGTCCCTCGGGTCTATGTCAAGACCAACGACTGCGGCAGCCGGCGGCAACTGTACTTCTGCCCTGAATGCGGAACGCCGATTTGTTCCAGCAACCTCGGGGAAGGGCCGAAGGCCTACGCGATACGGGTAGGGACGATCAGGCAGCGCGCGGAATTAACACCACGATCGCAGATTTGGTCTCGCTCATCGCAGCCATGGGTCACCGATCTTGCTGCAATTCCGACGTTTCCGATGGCTGCGCCTGCCGATGGCGACTGAGGCGGGATGAGCCATCAGGTTGAGACGCTCATTTGTTGAGTCCGCCGATGAGCATGTATTTGACTTCGAGGAATTCGTCGACGCCGTAGTGGGATCCCTCGCGTCCGACGCCGGACTGCTTCATGCCGCCGAAGGGGGCGAGCTCGGTCGAGATGGTCGCGGCGTTGATGCCGACCATGCCGTAGTCGAGGCCCTCGCCGACCCGCCAGATGCGGCCGATGTCGCGGGCATAGAAGTAGGCGGCGAGCCCGAACTCGGTGTCGTTGGCAAGGCGGATCGCCTCGGCCTCGTCATGGAAGCGGTAGAGCGGCGCCACCGGACCGAAGGTCTCCTCACGGGTCATCAGCATGTCCTGCGACACCCCGGTCAGCACCGTCGGCTCGAAAAAGGTGCCGCCGAGGCTATGACGGCGCCCGCCGACCGCGACCTTCGCCCCCCTGGCCACGGCATCGGCAATGTGGTGCTCGACCTTCTCCACCGCCGCCAGGTTGATCAGCGGACCCTGGACCACGCCAGGCTCGGTGCCCTTGCCGACCTCGAGCTTCCCCACCGCCGCAGCCAGCCTGGCCGCGAAGGCGTCGTAGACCCCGTCCTGGACATAGATGCGGTTGGCGCAGATGCAGGTCTGGCCCATGTTGCGAAACTTGGAAAAGATCGCTCCCTCCACCGCCTGATCGACGTCGGCATCGTCGAAGACGATGAAGGGGGCGTTGCCGCCCAGCTCCAGCGCCACCTTCTTCACCGTCGCGGCCGCCTGGCGCATGAGCAGCTTGCCGATCTCGGTCGAGCCGGTGAAGGCGATGCAGCCGACCAGCGGACTCGCCGTCAGCTCCTCGCCGATGGCCGAGGCCTCGCCGGTGATCAGGTTGAACACCCCGGGCGGCATGCCGGCGCGCTCGGCCAGCACCGCCAGCGCCAGCGCCGTCAACGGCGTCTCGCCCGCCGGCTTCGCCACCACCGTGCAGCCCGCTGCCAGCGCCGGGGCGCACTTCCTGGTGATCATCGCCGCCGGGAAATTCCACGGCGTGATCGCCCCGACCACCCCGATCGGCTGCTTGACCACGACGATCCTGGCATCCTCGCGGTGGCTCTGTCCGGCCTCGCCCCGGATGCGCTTGGCCTCCTCGCCGTTGAACTCGATGAAGGCGGCGGCATAGTCGACCTCGGCCAGCGCCTCGGCCAAAGGCTTGCCCTGCTCGCGGGTCATGATCATGGCGATGTCGTCGCGGTTGGCGATCACCAGATCGAACCAGGCGCGCAGCACCTTCGCCCGAGCCTTGCCGGTCAGCTTCGCCCACCCAGCCAGAGCCGCATGCGCCTTGGCGATGGCGTCCTTCGTCTCCGCCGCTCCGAAATGCGGCACCCGCGCCAACACCTCACCCGTCGCCGGATCTGTCACCGCCGTGGCAGGCATCCCAACCCACCGGCCACCCACAAAACACTGCTCCCGCAACAGCGAAGCATCCCGCAAATTCATCGTCATCGGCTCG
>DASZQY010000263.1:0-5658 GCA_035549395.1 Bauldia sp. | reverse complement strand
GCGACGAGCTGGTCGCGGTCGCTGAAGGATTTCTTCAGCCGCTCCTGCATGAGATTGAAGGCGTGGGCGGCGGCGCGAACCTCGCGCGGCCCCTTCTCCGGCAGCGCCTCGGCGTTGAGATCGCGGCCGAGGCGCTCGGATGCGGCGGCGAGCACGGCGTAAGGCGCCGTCAGGCCGCGCAGCGCCCAGATCGACGCGGCAAGGACAAGCGCGATGACCAGAGCCGTGAGCGCGATTGTGTTAACCGACCACCAGTTCGGCGCCGGGCCGACGGGAACGTCGAAGTTGGCCCAGGTGCCGTCGCCGAGCTGGGCGGAGACGATGTAGCTGTCGTTCAGCGAATAGCGTTCGCCGATCTGCGACAGGACGCGCTCCACCGGCCCGGCGCGGGCGTCGATGGCCTCGTCCGGGTCGGCGTCGGCCTCGTCGGACTCGTTGCGCTGGACGTTAACGTCGACGATGCCGGAATTCGACAGACGAGCGAGCAGGATGTCCTCGAGCTCGGCGAGCTCGGCGTCGTCGCCGTCGGAGCCCTGGGCGGCGGGCCGGGGATCGACGCTGACGGCAAGCGTGCTCGACGACAGGGAGGCGGCGAGCGACTTCCGCTCGGCGATCGGCTCGTTGGCGATGGCGCGGGCCATCGACGAGACGCGCTCGGAGAGATGGAAGAAGCCGGTCATGCGATTGTTGAGATCGCGGTTCTGGAGGATCGCGACCAGCGTCGCGACCTCGGCGATGGCGAGGCCGCCGATCAGGATGAGCAGCGCCCAGGCGGCAAGGCTGTCGGGAAAGAAGCGCCTCATACGGGCTCGACGTCGGGCGTGAACATGTAGCCGTCGCCGCGCACGGTGATAATCATGGAAGGCGAGCGCGGATCGGCCTCGATCTTGCGCCGGATGCGGCTGACCTGCACGTCGATCGAGCGATCGAAGGGGGTGGCATCGCGGCCGCGGGCGAGATCGAGGAGCTGGTTGCGCGAAAGCACGCGCTGCGGCCGCTCGGCAAACGCCATCAGCAACTCGTACTCGCCGGTCGTGAGATCGACGATGACACCGTCAGGGGCCTCGAGGCGGCGGCGGCCGAGATCGAGCTGCCAGCCGGCGAAACGCAGCTTCTTGGTGGCGGCCGGACGCGGACCCAGGGCCGAGGCCGCCGTGCTGACGCGGCGCAGGATGGCGCGGATGCGCGCCAGCAATTCGCGCGGATTGAACGGCTTGGCGAGATAATCATCGGCGCCCATCTCGAGGCCGACGATGCGATCGGTTTCCTCGCCGACGGCGGTGAGCATGAGGATGGGCACCGAGGAGCGCGCGCGCAGTTCGCGGCAAATATCGAGGCCGCTTTTTCCGGGCAGCATGATATCGAGGATGAGCAGATCAATGCGGCTGACCGCGAGTATCGCCTCCATCGCCTGGGCATCGCGGGCGGTCTCGACCTTGTAGCCATGCTTCTGGAGCAGGCGGGAGACGAGATCGCGGATCTCGCGATCGTCGTCCACGACCAACAAATGCGGCCTGTCGTTCACTGATGTTTCCGCGGGTTACACCCTCCAGCCGGCGGCCATTCTACAGGGCCCGGAGGGTGCATGAACGTTACAGATTGTTACGGAACAGCGCGGCCGAAATAGGCCGTTTCACAATGCCGCAGCGCCGAAACTTGTCGGTTACAGGGGAATGGTGATTTGACCGCGCCGACCCGGCCGGCCCACCAAAAACGCTGCCGGCCCGGGTATCGATTTAGCAACCAAACAGGAGTGTTCCATGAAGGTACAGGCCATCCTGGCCGCCGCCGTGCTGGCCGGCGCCATGTCCACCGGCGCTTCCGCCGCGACCATGCACACGATGAAGCATGTCGCGCCGAAGTCGCTGGCCTCGCCGACCGCGATCGCGCTCGAGAAGCAGTACGCCAAGGCGGCGCCGAAGCATAAGGGCGACCTCTTCTACAAGTGGTCGCAGTGGTACGAGGCGCGCGGCATCGAGCTGGCCAACCAGGGCTACAATCTCCATGCCGAATGGGACCTGCGCACGGCGCTGCTGAAGATCGGCGAGTGGCCGCAGGCCTGATCGCCGTCCATCAAAAAGAGAAGCCCGGCCGGGGTGCCGGGCTTCTCCGTCCGTCTGCGTCGTGTTGGGTACGAACGAACGACCGCGAACAGACGTTTACGAGCAGACGCTTACGAGCAGACGGGCGGCTTGGCCTTCTTGAGCTTGGTGATCTCGTTGTTGGCGGCCGTCTGGTTGGAATAGCCTTTGGAGCTTCCGACGAGCCCGGTGGTGGGCGCGGACGCCGACTGCGCGGCGGTGCATGCGCCGGCGCTGCTCTTGGTAACGTACCACTTGCCAGCCGTGGAGGTCGCGGCGAATGCCGAGCCGGCGAAGGCGGCGGTGAGGGCCGCCGCGAGGGCGAACTTGCGAACCATGAGTGTTCTCCGTTTTGTTTATGGACGCGAATTTCGCGGCCGCGGAGAAACCACCACGGGGCTGTAAGCCGAATATTTCGCGAGCGGCGCGATTATGTAACCGCGTGTATCGCCGGCGATACGGCACCGAGCGACTCATCGGCACGCGTCAGCCCCAGTCGCTCACGCATGATCCAGCGCGTGGTCATGAGCAGCGCGACCGTCGCAAGGCCGGACGCCAGCCCAACCCAGATGCCGCGGCCGGCAAGCGGCGTCCAGAAAGCGAGCGCGGCGCCGACCGGCAGGCCAACGCACCAGTAGCCCAGCGCGGCAATCAACATCGGCACACGGGTATCGCCGAGACCGCGCAACATCCCGGAGGAAACGGCCTGCCCGGCATCGGCAAGCTGGAAAATGCCTGCGTAGAGGAGGAAAGAGACCGCAAGCGCGATGACCGGCTGGTTGGCCGCGCTGTCCAGATCGAGGAACAGGCCGACGAGCTGACGGCGGCTGGTAAGAATGATCGCGGCCGTGCAGCAGGCATAGCCGAGCCCAAGAACGAACGCAGTCCAGCCGGCGCGGCCGATACCACGGCGGTCGCCGGCACCATATGCCAGGCCGACGCGGACGGTGGCGGCATTGCCGAGGCCGAGCGGCACCATGAAAACGACCGAGGCAATCTGGATCGCGATGGAGTGCGCGGCCAGCGAATCCGCGCCGAGAATGCCCATGAGGAAGACCGCTGCGTTAAAAACGGTCACCTCGAACGCCATCGTGAAAGCGATCGGCAGGCCGATCTTCCAGATCTCGCGAAAACGCGGCCAGTCCGCCTCCCACAAGCGGCCGAGCAGACGGTAGCGGCGGAAGCGGCGGTCGCTGGCGATGATGCCGAGCAGCCCCAGCACCATGACGATGTTGGTGACGGTCGTCGATATGCCGGCGCCGGGCAACCCCAGAGCCGGCAGCCCGAGCTTGCCGAACATCAGCACGTAAACCAGCGTGGCGTTGACGACGATGCCCGCCGCACTGATCCACAGCGCCGAGAGCGGCCGCTGCAGGGCGGCGACGAAATTGCGCAGCACCAGATAGATCAGGAACGGCAGAAACGACCACTGGAAGGTATGCAGGTAGCGGGCGGAGTTATGCGCGAGTTCGGGCTTCTGGCCGAGCCAGCCGAGTATCCACTCCGCATGCCAGAGCACGAACCAGACCGGCAGCGCCACGGACACCGCCACCCAGATGCCCTGGTGCACGGTGCGGCGCACTTCACGCACGGCATGGCGATGGGCGCCAAGCTCGATGGCGATGAGCGGCGAGGTCGCGGTCACCAATCCCATGCCGAAAATCTGGAAGGCGAAGTTCAGATTTACACCGAGGGCGCCGGCGGCCAGCGTGTCCGGCCCGAGCCAGCCCATCATGATGACGTCGGTGGTGGCGAGCGCGATCTGCGACAGGTTCGTGAGAACAAGCGGGGCCGCGAGGGCAAGCATGGCGCGAAGCTCGCTTGCCCACGTCTCGTGCGAGGCGCGGCCGTCCAGAACCGATGATGACATGACGCGCGGCTTCTAAACCGTGCCGAAGGGCAACGCCACCCCACCTGCTGCTTATTTGTGCAGCGTGGCTTCCCGGTCACCGGGTCACGAGATCACCCCGCCGCCCGCTGGCAGGCGACACCCGGCCCGCCGTAGCGCGACCAGTAGATATCCTCGCCCTGCCCGACCAGCTGCGCGGGTCCGGCGGCAAAGCGGCGGCCATCGCCGGTGAAAGGAACCTCCGGCAGCGTGAGGGGCGGAAAGTTCGGTTCGTAGACCGTGGCGCTGGCCGCACCAAATGCGGCGCTGATGTACGAGCCATCGTTACACACGAACGACACGGCGGCGGCGGCCGGGCCGGCGGCTACCGGCGGCAAAGGCGTCGGCGCCGGCGGTGTCGGGAATGCGGCCAGCGGCTGCGGAGCGGCGGGACTGCAGGCGACGAGGAACTGCTTCACGGGCGTGGCGCTGCCGGCGAGCGAGAGACTGTAAGCGGGCGTGGTCCCGATGGAGATCGAGACCGTGCGGCCGGTGATGAGGGCCGCCCACAGCGGATCGCCGGACAGCAGCGTGAGCACGGGATGGGAAAGGTTGTCCGCGGCGACGGCACCGCCGGTGGCGGAAAAGGCGTGCGAATAAGTGCCCGACGTGAAGGTCACCCATACCTTGCCGCCGGGGCCGAGCTCGCCGGCGGTGCGGGTCAGCGCGATCATGGCGCGGCCGGAGCCGGGCTGGCAGCTCGCCGCGAACTCGCCGGCATCGGGACTGCCGGGAACGGCAAACGCCAGCGTTGCCTGGGTCGGCGTGGATGCGAAGGCCCAGCGCATGGCAGGCGCCGTAGCTGGCGGCCCGGCGGCGGGAGGTGCGGCCGATGGCGGCGGAAGGGCGGCGACGGGCGGCGTCGGAGCTGCCGGCAACTGCTCGACCGTCGCCGGCAGGCGCAGCGACTGGGGCAGCGGCGGTGCCTGGACGCCACCGACCAGCGGGAAGACGACGACGAAGTTGGCGGCGCAGACATCGACCTGGCGCGCGAGGCGGCGGCCATCGGAGAGGGACAGGCCGAGATCGCGGGTACAGGCGAAGCCGGCCGCGTCGGCGGCGAGATTGACCTGCACGTAGGGATCCTCGCGGGCGGCGATGGCGACAGGCTGGCCGCCGACAAAGACGCCGGTGATGGTGACCGCTGGATCGTCGGTGGCGAGGGCAACGGCGCGGGTCGTGCCGGCGGCGGCGCGAAGAATCGTGGGTGCGACCGCGGGCGTGGGCGGCGATGACGTTGCGGCGGGCGGCGTTGCCACCGCGGCGGGCGGCGACGATGCGCTTTTGGTCGCACTGCGGACAGTGCCCGAGCTCGAAGGCGGGGGCGAAGCGGCGGTCACCGCCGGCGGGTTACCACCCCCAAGCGCGATGGTCAGGCTCCAGTCGTTGACGCAGAGATCGACCGCCTCGGTGATCTTCTGACCGTTCGAGGCCGTGAACAGGATGCTGTTGGCACAGGGCACGGCGCCGGACGGATTATCGATGCGGAAGAAAGTCTGGCCGCCGTTCTGTCCGGCGACGGGCAGATCCTTGCCGTTGCGCACGGCCTCGGTGACGGAGACGCCGGGCTGATCGGTACGCACGCTGAAAAGACGCGACTCCGCCGATGAAGGGCCATCGGAAAGCACCGCGACCGCAATGGCGATGCCACCGACCGCGGCAGCGCCGAGAACCAGACGAAACATCGAG
>DASZQY010000262.1:0-16496 GCA_035549395.1 Bauldia sp. | reverse complement strand
AATTTCTACGACATCAAGTCGACGGTCTTCTCGGCGCTGATCGACACCATCGACCTGTCGCAGCTCGCCCGCCTCGACGTCGAGTCGGCGCGCGAGGAAATCCGCGACATCGTCAACGATATCATCGCCCTCAAGAACATCGTCATGTCCATCGCCGAGCAGGAAGACCTGCTCGAGGACATCTGCAACGACGTTCTGGGCCTCGGGCCGCTCGAGCCGTTGCTCGCCCGCGACGACATCTCGGACATCATGGTCAACGGCGCCTTCAAGACCTACATCGAAGTCAGCGGCAAGGTCGAGGAAACCAACGTCCGTTTCCGCGACAACAGCCAGCTCATGAACATCTGCCAGCGCATCGTCAGCCAGGTCGGCCGCCGCGTCGATGAGGCCTCGCCGATCTGCGATGCGCGCCTGCCCGATGGCAGCCGTGTCAACGTCATCGCCCCGCCGCTCGCCATCGACGGCCCCACCCTCACCATCCGCAAGTTCAAGAAGGACAAGCTGACCCTCGATCAGCTCGTCAAGTTCAACTCGGTGACGCCGGAAGGCGCCACCATCCTGCAGATCATCGCCCGCTCGCGCTGCAACGTGCTGGTCTCCGGCGGCACCGGTTCCGGCAAGACGACCCTGCTCAACTGCCTGACGCGCTACATCGAGACCACCGAGCGCATCATCACCTGCGAAGACGCGGCCGAGCTTCAGCTTCAGCAGCCGCATGTCGTGCGTCTCGAGACCCGCCCGCCCAACATCGAAGGCGAGGGCGAGATCACCATGCGCGATCTCGTCAAGAACTGCCTGCGCATGCGGCCCGAGCGCATCATCGTCGGCGAGGTGCGCGGACCGGAGGCCTTCGATCTGCTGCAGGCCATGAACACCGGCCACGACGGCTCGATGGGCACCCTGCACGCCAACAGCCCGCGCGAGGCGATGTCGCGCCTGGAATCGATGATCACCATGGGCGGCTTCTCGCTGCCCGTGAAGACGATCCGCGAGATGATCGCCAACTCCATCGACGTCATCGTCCAGACCGAGCGCCTGCGCGACGGCTCGCGCCGCGTCACCTACATCACCGAGGTGGTCGGCACCGAAGGCGATGTCATCACGACCCAGGACATCTTCGTCTACGAGATCATCGGCGAGGACAACAACGGCCGCATCATCGGGCGCCACCGTTCGACCGGCATCGGGCGGCCGAAGTTCTGGGATCGCGCCCGCTACTACAACGAGGAAAACCGCCTCGCCGCGGCGCTCGACGCCGCCAACGCCGACGAGATCAAGCTCGAACAGGCCCGCTGATGTTTGGTGGTGGAGTTTCGCTCATCGCGATCGTGGTCCTCGCGGCGCTGTCCGCGGGCGGCCTTGCCTATGGTCTGCTCTACGGCCGCATCCAGGACGAGAACACCGCCGAGAAGCGGCTCGAGTTCATCCAGGGCAAGAGCAAGGCCCCGCCCAGCAGCGGGCGCAACCCCCAGGATCCCGGCCGCCGCCGCAAGTCGGTGCAGGAGACCCTGAAGGAGCTCGACGAGGCCCAGAAGGCCAAGGCCAAGCAGAGCAAGTCGCCGCCGCTGTCGGTGCGCATCCAGCAGGCCGGCCTGTCGTGGAGCCGCCGCACCTTCTGGATCATCAGCGTCGTGTGCGGCCTGGTCGCCTTGTTGATCAGCTGGCGCCTCGGCGCGCCGCTTTATCTCGCCGTCGCCTTCGGCGCAGTCGGCCTGTTCGGCCTGCCGCGCTGGTACGTCAACCGCCGGCGCAAGCGCCGTATCGCCAGGTTCGTTGACGAGTTCGCCAACGCCGTCGACGTCATCGTGCGCGGCGTCAAGGCCGGCCTGCCGCTCAACGATTGCATCAGGATCATCGGCAACGAGGCGGCCGAACCGGTGAAGAGCGAGTTCCGCCAGATCTCCGAGACCCAGGCCCTTGGCCTCACTCTCGCCGACGCCGTCGCCCGCCTGCCGGACCGTGTGCCGACTCCCGAGGCCAGCTTCTTCGCCATCGTCATCGCCATCCAGCAGCGCGCCGGCGGCAACCTCGCCGAAGCGCTGGGCAATCTTTCGCGCGTGCTGCGCGAACGCAAGAAGATGAAGGGCAAGATCGGCGCCATGGCCATGGAGGCGAAGGCCTCCGCCTACATCATCGGCTCGCTGCCGCTGGTCGTGATGGGCCTCGTGTTCATCACCAGCCCGAAATACATCCTGCTGCTGTTCACCGATCCGATCGGGCACCTCATTCTCGTCGCCTCGGTCCTGTGGATGACCTGCGGCGTGCTCGTCATGCGCAAGATGATCAACTTCGACTTCTGAGGACAGGCCGCGTCATGGTTCAGCTCATCTTCAGCAGCCTCATCAATCCGCAGTTCCTGATCGGCGTCTTCGCCGCCATCGCGGTGGGCGCCACTGCCTTCACCCTCGTCCAGCCCTTCTTCGAGCGCGACCAGCTGGCCGCGCGCATCAAGGCGGTGGCCCTGGAACGCGAGGAGATCCGCGCCCGCGAGCGCGCCCGTCTCGCCAACGAGGCCAAGCGTGCCAAGCTGCGCAGCGAGCCCAAGGCGTACATGCGCAACTTCGTCGATCGCTTCAATCTGCGTAAGGCGCTGGCCGACGAGAAGACCGAGGGCAAGCTGCGCATGGCCGGCTATCGTGGCCAGGCGCCGCTCGTCGTGTTTCTGTTCGTGCGCGCCACGCTGCCGCTCGTCCTCTTCGGCCTCGTTCTGCTCTACCTGTTCGTGCTGACCGACATCGGGCAGCCGGCGACGATCCGCATTCTCATCGCCGTCGCCGCCGCCGGCCTCGGCTTCTACGCGCCCAATCTCTACATCTCGAATGTCATGTCCAAGCGGCAGACGTCGATCCGCCGCGCCTGGCCCGACGCCCTCGATCTGCTGCTCATCTGCGTCGAGTCGGGCATGTCGGCCGAAGCCGCCTTCCGCAAGGTGTCGGAGGAGATCGGCGCGCAATCGATCCCGCTCGCCGAGGAACTCACCCTGACCACGGCCGAGCTGTCGTACTTGCAGGAGCGCCGCCAGGCTTATGAGAACCTCGGCGCCCGCACCGGCCTTGAGCCCGTCAAGTCGGTGATGACGAGCCTCATCCAGGCGGAGCGTTACGGCACGCCGCTCGGCCACTCGCTGCGCGTGCTCGCCCAGGAAAATCGCGATCAGCGCATGACCGCGGCCGAGAAGAAGGCCGCCGCGCTGCCGCCGAAGCTTACCGTCCCGATGATCCTGTTCTTCCTGCCGGTGCTGATGGCCGTCATTCTCGGGCCGGCCGCGATCCAGATCATTCACATCCAGCACCACTGAGCCGGCGCGGCCGCGCCGGTTGCCGGGGTCTGCCGCCGGTCTAGCTGGTCTTGCCGGATTTCAGTGCCTGCCAGCTGTTCTGCTGCGAGGCCAGCATCTGCTTGAGATAGGCCACGTTGGCCGCCGCTTCGTCGGGGGAGAGATCGGCGCTCGCGATCTTCTGCGCCTCGTCGAAGCGGCCTTCCAGTCCGACCACGAGTGCGAGGTTCTGGCGCACGCGCGGGTCGGCGTTGGCCGCAGCCATGGCGCGGCGAAGCAGCTTCTCCGCCATCGTCAGGTCGCCGGTCATGACGTACGACATGCCGTAGTTGGAGAGGATCGAGGGATCGTTCGGCGCCAGCGCCAGCGCCTGGTCGTAGAGCTTGCGCGCCGCGTCGCTTTGCCCGCTCTGGTCGAGGATCGCGCCCTCCGCCGACATCAGCTTCCAGTCGGGATGGGCCGGATCTTCGGCCGCGTGCAGCGAGACCAGCGCCTGCTGGAAGTTGCCGGTGCCGGCAAATGCCTTGCCGAGCGCCGCCATGATCGCCCGGTCATTGGGGAAGTTGATCGCGCCGCCCTGGAGCACCACCAGCGCGGCCTGCGCCTGGTTCGTGTGCAGGAGCGCGTTGCCGTAGTTCAGCGTCGCGTCGTGGTCTTTCGGGTTGGCGCTGTAGCGCTGGCCCCAGAAGATCACCGCCTGCTGGTAGTCGGCGTCGCTGACCGGATGCGCGATCGCGCCGGTTATGACGGGATCGGTGGCGCCGGTCGTCTGGGCACATCCGGCGAGCGCGGCCAGCGGCAGCAGGATCGCGCCGACCATCAAGCGGGTGCGGATCGGGCGAAGGGCGGGAGAGGGCATGCGGGCGGCTTTCTCCGGCGAGGATTGGCCGTCAGCAATATTCCGTTAACCCTAATGCTTCGTTAAAACGGTCGCCTTCCCGCCTTGGCCACCGGCGTCACGCGCCGGCATCCGGAGTGTCGTCCTTGCCCGATAATCTCGTCGCCGCCGCCGCGGCCGGACCGTCCATCCCCGTCGATGCCGTCACCGCCGCCGGCCTGCCCGCCTACCTTGCCACGCTTGATCCGCGCGCTGCCGCCTGGATCGGGGCGGCCGGATTCGCGGCTGCGGCCGGCGAGGTGGTGGTCGTTCCGGCTGTGGGCGAGGGCGCTGTCGCGGCCGTCGTCTTTGGCCTCGGCAAGGGCGACCTGGCGCCCTCGCTGCTCGCCGGCAGGCTCGCCGCGGCGTTGCCGGCGGGCACCTACCGCCTGCGCGACGGCTTTGCCGATCCCGCGCTGGCCAGCCTCGCCTTCGCCCTCGGCGGCTATCGCTTCACCCGCTACCGCAAGGCGCGCTCCGAACCGCCGCGCCTCGTCCTGTCCCAGCACGTTGACGCGGCGGAGGTCGGCCGCGTTGCCGATGCCGTCTTTCTGGCGCGCGATCTGGTCAATACCGGCGCCAACGATCTCGGGCCTGCCGAGCTCGCCGCCGCGGCTGAGGCGCTGGCCAAACGCCACAGCGCAAGTTTTCGCCAGATCGTCGGCGAGGCGCTCATCGCCGACAACTTCCCGCTCATTCATGCCGTCGGCGCCGCCGCCACGCCCGAGCGCGCGCCCCGGCTGATCGATGTCAGGTGGGGCGATCCGGCCGACCCGAAGGTTACTCTCGTCGGCAAGGGCGTCTGCTTCGATACCGGCGGCCTCGACATCAAGCCGTCGGCGGGCATGCTGCTCATGAAGAAGGACATGGGTGGCGCCGCCAACGCGCTGGCGCTCGCCCACATGCTCATGGATGCGCGGCTGAAGGTAAGGCTGCGTGTCCTCATTCCGGCGGTCGAGAATGCCATCGCTTCCGCCGCGTTCCGACCCGGCGACGTCTTCCCCAGCCGCAAGGGGCTGACCGTGGAGATCGGGAACACCGATGCCGAGGGCCGGCTCGTTCTCGCCGACGCCCTGACCCTTGCCGGGGAGGAAGATCCGGCGCTGATCGTCGATCTCGCGACCCTTACCGGCGCCGCGCGCACGGCGCTGGGGCCTGAGGTCATCCCGTTCTACACCGGCGACGACGCGCTTGCCGCCGATCTCGCCCGCCATGCGGCGCGCGTCGCCGACCCGATGTGGCGCATGCCGCTCTGGCAGCCTTATGCCGCGCTCATCGAATCGAAGATCGCCGACGTCAACAACGCCGGACAGAGCCCGTTCGCCGGCTCGATCACCGCGGCGCTGTTTCTCGAGAAGTTCGTACCCGATTCCGCTCGCTGGCTGCACGCCGACATCTTTGCCTGGAATCCGGTTGCCAGGCCCGGCAAGCCGGAAGGTGGCGAGGCGCAGGCCGTGCGCGCGCTCTACGCGCTGCTCTCCGAGCGCTACGGCCGAGCCGACTGAGTCACATCGGGTCGAGGATTCCGAATACCGAAACCAGGGCGATCACGACGGCGCCGAGCAGAAGCTCGATCAGGGCGCCGCGCCGGATGGCGGTGAGCATGCCGCGCGTCGCCGCCACGCGCGGCATCAGCGCGTAGCGGTTGGTCAGCGCCAGCGCGACCATCGCCGCCACGAGCGCGAGCTTGAGCGAAAGCAGGAGCTGGTAGGGGGATGACCAGTCCGCTGGCGGCTGGCCGAGAATGAGCCAGGTGTTGGCGATACCTGTCGCCACGACGAGGCCCACGATCCAGTGCCCCGCCGTCGAGAAGCGCCGCAGGACGTCGACCGTTCCGTCCGTCTGCCCGGCGCCCAGGCTCAGCATCAGCGGCACCAGGCCGCCCAGCCACGCGCCGGCCGCGAGCAGATGCAGCGCGTCGTTGAGCCGGTGCGCGAGGCCGAGAGCGCCGTCCTCCATGGTGGCGTGGCCGGTCAGCGCCGCGCTCGCCAGCGCGATGGCGGCGGCGATCGCCACAAACGCGATGCGGCCTGGCCATGCCAGCGCCGTGAGCAGCAGGACGATGCCGGCCGCCTCGCCGCCCCACGCCTGCCCGACGGTGGTTGTCGTCAGCACGTCGCCCATCACCGATGGGTTGAAGGCGTCCACCCAGCCGTTGCCGATGAACGCTGTCTCCACCGGCAGGGTGGCGGCGGTCGCCGCCGCCGCCACGATGGCGGCGGCGACCGCCCATGGCTGCAGTGGCCGCCACGCCTCCGCCGCCCGCGCCCCGGTCACCAGCGCCGACAGGTAGGCCGAAGCCCCCCAGATCAGCATCAGCGGCAGCGTGTGCGCGAAACGGCAGACCGCGAGCGCGGCGTCGGGGCTCATTGCACGGTGAAAGAGAATGAGCCGTTGGTCTTGTGGCCGTCGGTCGAGAGGGCGTGCCAGTCGACCGTGTATTTGCCCGGCGCGAGCGTGCCCGTGATCGGCGCCATGAACATGGCGTTGCCGCCCATCAGCATCCCGTCGCCGAGCGTGACCGCTTTGTTGTCCGCTCCGGTCAGCGTGGCGCCGGTGAACTTGATGTTCACGTCCTCGGTGAAGGTGATGTCGATTTCGGTCGGCGGCGTCGTCTGGACGCTGTCGGCGGCCGGGAACGACGTCTTGAGATGGGCATGGGCGAAGGCCGGAGCGATCGGTCCCAGCGCAACAAATGCGGCCGCCGCCGCGAGGCGGGTGAATGCGTGCATGATGATTTCCTGTCGTAAGGATGAAAAATCGCGTGAGGTTGAAGACGCCGGCTCGCGCGCCCGCGTTCGCTCACGTGAACTGCGGATGCGGCTCCGGCCTCGGGGTCGTCCTCAGGCGAACGGCGGCCCTTGCGACAGGCGAGGCGTCCATGTGAATTGCGGGACGATGGCTTCGATTGCCGGCGCCGTCGGCACCATCGGCGCGACCAAGCGTGCCGGCAACGCGAATTCCGGCGGCGCGGGCAGGAGCGCCGGCGCCGCGAGCGCGCAGTCGTCGCAGCAGTCGTGGCGGGGTTGCCCGGCCGGATCGTCTCCGTTGGCCTTGGTCAGGGCATGGCAGATCACGCCAATCGAGGAGCTGCCGGCGTCGGCGGCGCTGGCCACCGAGATCAGCCCGCGCTCGACCCCGGCAAGCGTGATCAGCGCCGCAAGCAGGACGACGACGGCTTCGCGAAGCAGGCTGTAGCGGGCGGCGCGTGCGGTCACGGGAGCAACCGAACGGAGGCGGCCCCGCATGTCAAGCGGTCACGCCGCCGCGCTGCCCGTCGGACGACTCCCGTCTATGGTGCGCCGCATCGGGAACCCGGTGGCCACGGGCGCGTTTCAGGCATTGCGGGGTAAAGTGGAGAAGCGATTGGTGAGCACAGCCGGCACGGAAGTCCTTTCGGCGCCCGCGCCAGCTCGTGAATTTGCCTCTTCCCGCCTGACGACCTGGGTAGTTGCCGCCGCGCTCGTTGCCGGCGTCATCTTTCGGCTCATCCTTCCGGGGATGATCGAGTATCACAGCGACGAGCAGTTCTCCTTCCAGCACATGGTTTCCGTCCTCGCCGGCGGCCCGTGGCCGCCGCTCGGCATGACCATGTCGATCGGCGGACCCAATCCCGGCATGAGCGTGTGGATATTCGTCATCCTCGGCTGGCTCGGCCATGTGCAGAGTCCGGTCGGCCTGGCCGAAAGTGTGCAGGTTCTGAACGTCGTCGCGCTGCTCGCATTCGTTGTCTTCGTTGTGCGCGCCATCCCGGAGCGCGACCGCGAGCCGTGGCTGTGGGCCGCGGCGCTATGGGCCGTGAACCCGATCGAGATCATATACGAGCGCAAGATCTGGCCACCCTCGACGCTCCCCGCCTTCATCGTCGTGATGCTCGCCGGCTGGTGGTACCGGCGCACCTGGCTGGGCTCGTTTGCCTTCGCCTTCGTCAGCGTGCTTGGCGGCCAGATTCATCCGACCTGCGCCTTCCTCGGCATCTCGCTTGGCGCCTGGAGCGTCGCCGATGATCGCCGCTCCTTCCGCTATGGCGCGCTTGCCGCCGGCGCCGTCGTCGGTTTCCTGCCCGCGCTGAGCTGGGTCGCGGCATACAGCTCGGCGCCGAACAGCCTGCACCGCTTCCGCCTGCCGTCGCCCAATTTCTACGGCCGCTGGTTCACCACGCCCTTCGGCTACGGTCCGGATCACATCCTGGGGCCGGTCGAGTTTCCGCGCTTTCTGGGCTGGCCCAACGTCTACGGCTCGCCGAGCTGGCTCGTGGTCGTCCTTTACGTCGCGATCCTCGTCGCCGCGCTGGCGCTCATCGTGCCCGCTGCCCGCCACCTGTTCGCCGGGCGCCGGCCGCTCCGCTGGTATCTGCTCGGCGGCTCGCCTGCCGGCCTTGCCGTGCGCGCCGCCTTCATTGGCTTCGGCGTGATTCTGACCGTCCTCAGCGCCGCCGGTGGCGGTCTTTATCCCCACTACATGATCGTCATCGCGCCGCTGATGACGCTGTGGGTGGCGCTGCTCGCCGCCTTTTCCGACGGTGGCGTGCTTGGCGATCGCGGCCGCCATCTGCTGGCGACGCTCTGCATTCTCGATGCGGCGGTCGTCGTCCTGCTCTTTTCCTACATCCACACCGTGGGCGACATTCACGGCGAGTTCGGGCCGAGCTGGGAGTTCCAGCAGAGCCGGCTTGCCGACACGCCGTGGCCGCCTGGCACTTAGGTCGGCCGGCGCCTAGGCGCGCAGCACCGTTGTCAGGTGGTCGCCGAGGCGCAGCGCAAGCTGTGTGATCGAGTACGTGGGGTTGGCATGTCCCGACGTCGCAAAAACGCTGCTCCCGCCGACGTAGAGATTGGCCAGCGAGTGCACCTTGCAGTCGGCATCCACCACGCCGCTCTTCGGGTCGCCGCTCATGCGCGTCGTCCCCATGTGGTGGTTGCCGCCGTAGACCTGGTCTTTGTTCGGCATCTCGTCGTTGATGAGCCACGGCAGCACGCGCATGCGCCCGACGTCCGCCTCCGCCATGCGCTTCGCCAGTTCGGTCGCCGCCGTCTTCAGCGTCCGCCGGTCGGTCTCGGAAAGCGTCCAGTTCAGGTTCATCTCGCGGAGCCCGAAGCGGTCGCGGGTGTCGGTCAGCGTCACCCGGTTGTCCGGGTTCAGCGTCTGCTCGCAGGCGACGAAGGCGTCGCCGACCATCGCCGGGCACGCCGCCTTCTCGCCCGCCATCTCGGCCTTGAGCAGCGTGTCGAAATCGATCGTGCACGCCGGCTCCGGGTCGAGCGCGCCGGTGAAGTCCGGCCGGTTCCACTGGTCGAAGCTGCCGATGCGGAGCCCGAAGTTCAGGATCTGCTTCTCGTTCATGAATTCCGGCGACGGCGCGTAGCAGATCATGCGGGTCAGCGGCTGGCGCACGACGACGCGGCCGAGCGGCGCGTGCGCGTGCTCGAGGAAGTAGCGCCCGACGAGGTCGTTCTCGTTGCCGATGCCGGCGCTGATCTGGCTGTTGGCGTTGAGCAGGAAGCGCGGGTTTTCCAAGCCGCCGAGGCAGAGCGCGAAGGCGCGCGCCCTGACGCTGAAGCGCCCCGGCTTCTCGTACGACTGGAAGACGGCCTCGTTCACCGCCTGCAGCGAATCGCCGAGCCGCATGTCGACCAGGTTGGCGTTGAGATAGACGGTGACGTTCGCCGATTTGTCGAAGTCGTCCTTGTAGAGCTCGCCGAAGCGCGTCGTCGGCCGGCTGAAGCGGAACAGCCGCGGGATGAGCTCGGGCGGGTGGTTGTCGAAGAAGTCGGCCGGCGCCGTGTCGAGCGGCAGGTTGAGGATCGCGTCCGCCTCGCCGGCATAGATGTCGAGCGCCGTGCGGTCGATCGGCCAGCCGCTCAGCGGGTTGTGCGCCTTCGGCTCGAAGTCGTAGGCATCGAGCGGCCGCGTCCATCCGCCCCAGTGGTTGGACGAGCCGCCGAAATAGCGCAGGCGGCAGGCGGTGAGGTCGTAGTACTGCGGCGCGCCCGTCGAGGTGCCTTCGTAGAGGTCTTGCGAATCGGGCGTGAGCAGCAGCCCGCCGGCCTCGCACAGCGCCACCTTGAAGCCGCGCGCGCCGAGCCGGTGGGCGATGGTGGCGCCGGCCGGTCCGGAACCGATTACGCACACGTCGAAAACTTTGCCCGCGAACCAGTCGTCGGTCCGCGCTTCGCTGTCGAGGATCATGCGCGCTTGAGCCGTGGCAGATCGTCGGCGCGCAGCACCCAGCCGCGGTGCAGGACGAGCCCCGTTTCCGGCGCCGTGGCCGATATCGCGGCCGTGGCGGGAATTATCAGGGCTGCCGCGGCGCCTGCGGCTGCGGCGAGAAGTTCGCGCCGGCTTGGGGCTTCCGCGCCGTCGTTCCGGCCCGGTTTCGGGGTTGTCATATTCTCACCTGTCACAAATACGCGACGTTGCATCGCAATAAACGGCGCCATGCCTGAGATCGACCCATCCTGCGACACTAACGCACAGCATGGCCGTTATGCTGCCACGAGGCTGCGACAAAACGGCGACATGCCTTATTTTTCACCTGACTGCGACCGCAGGGCAGTTGAGCGTTTGGGGCTTGGCTTGCCATGAGTGCAGCGCAGCATTTGGTGACACGCCGCCCGGCGTGGAAATTGATGAGCGAGAATACCCTACCGCGTCTGTCGTCTCTGACTAGGCGTGAGCTGGTGGCCGGTGCCGCAGGTCTTGCAGCAGCCGTCGCCGTTCCAGCCATCGCCAGCGCCGATACCCCGCCGCCTCCGTCTGCTCCCACTCCGCGCAGTCTGGTTGGCAAGGAAATCGGTCCCTTCGATCGCAGCACCGTCATTGCGATGGCCAAGGATTTGTCGTCCAAGCCATTCGCTCCGCCGCCGACGGATCTGCCGGCCGCGATTGCCAATCTCTCGTACGATCAGTACCGCGCGATTCAATCCAGCGCCGACAACGAGATTTTCAAGGACGAGAACCTCCCGTTCCGTCTGCAGTTCTTCCACCGCGGCTTCTACTACAAGGAGAAGATCGACATCGCGGTGGTCGCCGATGGCAAGGCGTACGCCGTGCCGTATTCCAGCGATTTCTTCACCGCCGGGCAGATCGTGCCGCCGCTGCCCGCCGGCGACATCGGCTTCGCCGGCATTCGCCTGCTCGGCCGCATCAACGATCCCAGCCGCTTCGATGAGGTCGCGGTGTTTCTCGGCGCGAGTTACTTCCGCTCGCTCGGCAAGGACCAGAACTACGGCCTTTCCGCCCGCGGCCTCGCCTTGAAGACTGCCGATCCGGCAGGCGAGGAGTTTCCGCTGTTTCGCGCCTTCTGGGTGGAAACGCCGCTTCAGGACAGCGACAGCATCGTCGTCCATGCGCTGCTCGACAGCCAGAGCGTCGCCGGCGCCTATCGTTTCTCCATCCGGCCGGGCGACGCCACGGTCATGGATGTCGAATCGACGCTCTTCCCGCGCGTCACCCTCGACAAGGTCGGCCTGGCGCCCGCCAGCACCATGTTCTATTTCGACGCCAACGGTCGCGAGAACGTTGATGACTGGCGGCCGGAGGTGCACGATTCCAACGGCCTGCTGATGGCCGCCGGCAGCGGCGAGACCATCTGGCGCCCGCTTGCCAATCCCAAGAACCTCCAGGTCAGTGCCTTCGTCGATGCCGCGCCGCGCGGCTTCGGCCTCATGCAGCGCGATCGCGATCCGCACGATTTTCAGGACCTCGAAGCCAAATACGAGACTCGTCCGAGCCTGTGGGTCGAGCCGGTCGGCGATTGGGGGAAGGGCAGCGTCACCCTCGTCGAGATACCGAGCGACTCGGAGATCAACGACAACATCGTCGCTTACTGGGCGCCGCACGATCCTCTCGACGCCGGCAGCCAGTACCAGTTCGCCTACCGCCTGAGTTGGGGCGACGGTCCGGCCGAAGATGGCCTCACCCGCGTCGTCGCGACGCGGCGCGGCAAGGCGCTGCTCAAGGGCGAGAGCCCGGTTCGCCGCTTCGTCATCGATTTCAGGCCGCCGGACAACGAGACCACCCTCATCGACCCGACTGCGACAGTTACGGCAAGCACGGGAACCATTAGCGACGTCGTGGTTTATCCGAATCCGCTCGTTAACGGATGGCGCATGACCTTCACGCTGGATCCCGGCAACGCCACCACTGTGGAATTGCGCGCCGTGCTCGCGCTGGATGACGCACGCCCGGTTGAAACATGGTTGTACCGATGGACGGCGTAGTCGATCCCTTGCCGCCTGGCCGCTGGCCGCTCGCTCCCGAGCCCGAGCCGGGCATGCCGCCCGAATCGCCGGCCGCGATGCCGGTCCAGTCGCTGACCACGTTCGATCCGGCGATCCGTCGGCCGCTGCGCGTCGCCCCGCAATACCGGTGGCGCCGCGCTGTCGTCTTCGGCGGCGCCGCTCTGCTCACCGCCGTTGCCACCTGGGGCATGGAGCAGGCGTTGTCGGTCGGTGGCATCACGCCGCTGGAAGCGGTCGTGCTGGTGCTGTTCGCGCTCAACCTCGCCTGGATCGCGCTCACGTTTGTCAGCTCGGTTGCCGGGGCGGCCACCATCGTCGCCCGTCGCGCGCGGGCGCAGGCCCCCCGCCACTGGCCGGCGAGCGTCGGCAGGACGGCGGTCCTGATGCCGGCCTACAACGAGGACCCCGAGCGCATCTTTGCCGCGCTCGAGGCGATGGCGACCGGCGTCGCCACCGTGGCTCCCGGTCTGACCTTCGACTGGTTCGTGCTCAGCGACACCACCGATCCCAAGGCCGCGATTGCCGAGGAGGCGGCGTTCATCGCGCTCCGCGCCCGGATTGGTCAGCGCGCCCGCCTTTACTATCGCCGTCGCAGCCGCAACGTCGCCCGCAAGGCCGGCAACATTGCCGATTTCTGCAAGCGCTGGGGCGGCGCGTACGACTATCTCCTGATGCTCGATGCCGACAGCCTCATGGAGCCGCAGACTATCGTCGACCTCACGCGGCGCATGGCGTCCGATCCCGATGCCGGCCTCATCCAGACCGTGCCGCGGCTGATCCGTGGCACCACGCTGATGGCTCGTGTCCATCAGTTCGCCGGCCGCGTTTACGGCCCGGTCATCAGCAGTGGCCTGGCGTGGTGGACCGGCCCGGAGGGCAACTACTGGGGCCACAACGCCATCGTGCGCCGCGAGGCCTTCGTCGGCTCCGCCGGCCTGCCGACGCTGGACGGGCCGCGCCCCTTTGGCGGCCATATCCTCAGCCACGATTTCGTCGAAGCGGCCCTCATCCGCCGCGCCGGCTGGAAGGTGGTCATCGCCGACGATCTCGCCGGCTCCTACGAGGAAACGCCGCCGTCGCTCATTGATTTCGCCATCCGCGACCGGCGCTGGTGTCAGGGCAATCTGCAGCACTCGCGCATCGTTGCCGCCCGCGGCCTGCACTGGGTCAGCCGCTTCCATCTCGTCACCGGCATCTTTTCCTACCTGTCGTCGCTGCTCTGGGTGGCGCTCATTTTCGCCGGGCTTGCCATGGCGGTACAGGCCAAGTTCACGCCCACCGACTACTTCGATGATCCGTTCCAGATCTTCCCGACCTGGCCGAAGCTGGATTCGGCGCTGGAGCTGCGCCTGCTCGCCTTCACCGTGCTGGTGCTGCTTGCCCCGCGCATTCTCGGCATCGTCGTCCTGCTTACCGATCGTCAGGGCCGGCAGGATTCCGGCGGCGCCGCAAATCTGATCATCGGCAGCCTGTTCGAAACGCTGGTTTCGACCCTGATCGCGCCCATCGTCATGGTCATGCAGTCGGCCGCGATCGTCTCGATCCTGCGCGGCCGCGATGGCGGCTGGCATCCGCAGCGTCGCGATGATGGCCGCTACCCGCTCCGCGTGCTTTGGCGGCGCCACCGCGGCCACGTTCTCTCGGGTGCGCTTCTGGCGTGGGCGGCCTGGTACGTATCGGTCGACATCTTCCTCTTCCTCTGCCCGGTCGTGGTCGGCTTGCTCTTTGCCGTGCCAATTTCGCTCGCCGCCGGCTCGCGCAAGGTTGGGCGCTCGGTGCGGCGCACCGGGCTGCTCCGCACGCCGGAGGAGGGGTCGCGTCCCGCCGTCGAGCGCGCCGCGGTCCGCGCCCGAGCCGCCCATCGCTTCGCCATGGCCGAGGGGCAGGACCTGCGCGCCTTCCTCGCCGATCATTCCCGCCGCCGCCACCATCTCGCGATCGTCGATACGCTCGGTGCCCGGCGCCCCGGCGAGGTCGATCCCGTCGAAGCCGTGGTTGCGGTCAAGGTCAGCGAAGCTACCACGCTTGACGAGGCGTTGTCGTTCCTCCGCCCGGAGGAGCAGGCGGTCGCGCTCGGCACGCGCGCCCTGTTCGAGAAGCTGAGTTCGCTCAGCGCCGGCCGCGCCGTCGCCTGAACGTTTTCCGCCCGAAGTGGTCGCCTGCCGCCGCATGCAGTAGAACCGTCGTCGCGTCTTTGTCTTCACGCGCAGCGGATGATGGAGTTGGACCAGACCGGCACGTGGCAGGCCCTGCTGCCCCCGCTCTTGCGGCAGGCGGGCTTGCCCGCAGACGGCCCGTTGGAGGTCGCTCCGCTGACCGGCGGCGTCTCGTCCGACATCGTGCGCGTGCATCTGGCGGATGGCACCGATGTGTGTGCCAAGCGGGCGCTGCCCAGGCTTAAGGTCGCTGCCGACTGGCGCGTGCCCACCGAGCGCAACCAGTACGAGGTCGCGTGGTTCCGCAAGGCCAACGCCGTCGTGCTGGGTTCGGCGCCTGCCGTGCTCGCAGCCGATGCCGCGAGCGGCGTTGCCCTGCTCGCCTATCTTCCGCCGCACCGCTACGCGCTGTGGAAGGAGGAGTTGCTCGCCGGCCGCACCGATCCCGGCGTTGCCCGCTCGGTTGCCGGGATTGTGGGCCGCATTCACGCCGCCACAACGAACGACGCTGGAACCGCGCGCGCATTCGCCACCGACGCGCTCTTCGACGCCCTGCGCCTCGATCCCTATCTCCGCGCCACGGCCGCGCGCCATCCGGCCCTCGCATCGCGCATCCTTGCCGTGGTCGATCTGGTAAGGGGCACCCACCTCGCGCTCGTGCACGGCGATCTCAGCCCCAAGAACATTCTCGTCGACCGGGAGAGCCGGCACCCCGTCATCCTTGATGCCGAATGTGCGTGGTATGGCGATCCCGCCTTCGACGCCGCCTTTTGCATGAACCACCTGGTGCTGAAGGCGATCCATCTGCCCGTCGTCCGTGCCGAGCTGCTGGACGAGGCGCGTCTCTTTTTCGACACGTGGCTGGCGGCGTTGCCGCCGGCGGAGCGCCAGGAGATGGAGCACCACGTCGCCGCCCTTCTGCCCTGTCTGATGCTGGCGCGCGTCGATGGCAAGTCGCCGGTCGAGTATCTCACCGCCCCGGAGCAGATAACGGTGCGTGCCGTTTCGGTTCCCCTCATCGCCAATCCCCGTTCGTCGGTCGCCGTCGTCGTCGACGCGATCGCGAACCATCTTGGAGCTTCCGGATCATGACGGACATCGCTGCTGTCCGGGGACGACAGGTGTGGGATTCCCGCGGCCGCCCGACGGTCGAGGTGGAAGTCCGCCTGCAGTCCGGCGCGTGGGGAAGGGCCATTGCGCCGTCCGGCGCCTCCACCGGCAGCCGCGAAGCCCTTGATCTGCGTGACGGCGGACAGCGGCTCGGGGGCTTCGGAGTGAACCGCGCCCTTGCCGCCGTGAACGGCGAGATCGCCTCCCGTCTGGTCGGCATGGCAGCCGACCAGACGGCCGTCGATCGCGCCCTCATCGACCTCGATGGCACCCCGCAAAAACAACGGCTTGGCGGCAATGCCTGCGTCGCCACTTCATGCGCTCTGGCGTGGGCCGTGGCCGCCGAAACAGGCGTCCCGCTCTGGCAGCATCTCCGCCGCCTGTCCGGCCTCCCCGATACCCCTCACGTTCCCGCGCCCATGATCCAGATTTTCGGCGGCGGCGCTCATGCCGGTAACCGCGTCGATGTGCAGGACTTCTTGGTCATCCCGATGCGTGCGCGCAACTTCGGCGAGGCGGTCGAATGGACCGCCGAGATCTATCGCGCCGCCGCCGCCATCATGAAGGCGCGCGGCCTGCTGTCCGGCGTCAGCGACGAGGGCGGTTTGTGGCCGGCGTTCTCCGCCAACGAAGAGGCGCTGGAGACCCTCACTCAGGCCATCGAAGCCGCGGGTTTCAACGGCGGCGTCGACGTCGGCATCGCCCTCGACATCGCCGCGACCAACTTCTTCGACGCCGGTTCGTACGTGCTGCGTCTCGAAGGCCGCCGCCTGTCCGGCCCGGACATGATCGCGATGCTCACCGCCTGGTGCGACCGCTACCCCATCGTCTCC
>DASZQY010000261.1:0-4008 GCA_035549395.1 Bauldia sp. | reverse complement strand
GGAGCGGCACGGCCGACCGTCTGCTGCTGACGCAACTGAAGTAGATAGCGGCATGGCCTTCCTGCTCGCCGGCCTTCTGGTCTTCGGCGTCCTCTACCTCGGTGCCCAAGGGATCGCCGGTGCCGATCCGCGCGACCTGCTGCGCGGGATACGCTTCGGCGTCGGCGGCATCTTCGTCGCGGCGGGTGTCGCGCTGTCGATCGGGCGCGAGATCGGCTTCGGCATTCCGCTGATCGGCATCGGCCTGACGCTGCTGGTGACGGGCAGGCTCGGGCCGATCGATCTGCGCGGCGGCGGCGCGATCCAATCCGACGCTTCGCAATCCAGCGTCAGCACGGACTGGCTCGACATGCGGCTGGATCACGACAGCCGCACGATGAGCGGGAAGGTGAGACAGGGAGAGTTTGCCGGCCGAAGGCTGCATACGCTCGACCGCAGCGAGCTGCTGCGGCTCGCGGCCGAAATCGGCACCGGCAACGACAGCGCGGCGCTACTCGAAGCTTATCTCGACCGCCGATTCCCCAACCGGGGTGAAAACGTCAAGGGTGATGGTGACACGCGGGCGCGCGGCGCGGCGAATGCGGGCACCATGACTGACGAGGAGGCCTATCAGGTCCTTGGCCTTCTTCCCGGCGCCAGTGAGGCGGAAATCCGGGCGGCCCACCGCCGGCTGATGAAGGCTGTTCACCCCGACCAGGGGGGATCGACGTTCCTGGCGGCGAAAATCAACCAGGCTAAGGACAGGCTGCTCAACAACCATCGCTAAGGCTACTCGTTACAAACGCCGGCGAACGCAGGTGAGATTAGCGGCTAATAGTTTCTAATCGCTGACCGCCAGGCAGGAGAACTTCTGCTTGGCCAGATAGGCGCAGGCGGCGCGTGCCTTCTCCTTGGTGGAGAAACCGGCGAAGCGCGCCCGGTAGAGGGTGGAATCACCGGACTGCACCGGCTCGGTGTAGGGGTCGGCCTTGGCCAGCACCGATCCTGCCTTGGCCAGCGCCTGGTCGAGCATATCCTCGGCGCCTTCCTTGGTCGGCGCCGCCGCGATCTGGATGCGCCAGCCGCTATGCGTGCTGGCCGCGGGGGCGGCGTCGGCGGTCTCGTCGTCGGCATTCGTGTCGCCCTCCGCGTCGGTGCCATCGAGGGCGAAGATCGAATTGGCGCCGATGAGCGAGGCAACGGTGGTGGGAGCCGCGGAGGCGTCGGCCTCGGCCGGCGCGGCGGCGACAGCGGCCGCGGCCACCGTGTCGTCTGCGGCGGTCGCGCTCGCGTCGTCGGTCGCGTCGGCTACGGTCGAGCCCGTAGCGTTGGCGTCGATGGTCGGGCGCTGATGCGGCAGGGGCACCGCGCTCGCCACGACCACCGGGGCGGAGAACAGGCCCCCCGGGACCGGGCGGGCGGTCTTCCGGCCGGCGCTGGCCAGCGGCACGTACTGCTCGAGCAGATCGGCCATGCGGTTGTCGCGCAGGCGCGCAGTGGCGCCGCCCAACACGACGCCGACCACCAGCCGGCCCCCGGTCGAAACGGACGAAACCAGATTGAAACCAGACGCGCGGGTGTAGCCGGTCTTGATGCCGTCAACGCCGTCGATGCGGTTCAGCAGATTGTCGTGGTTGGCGATGCGCCGGCCCTGCCAGACGAAACTCGGCGTCGAGAAGTAGGAATAGAACTGCGGGAAGTGCTCCCGCAGCGCGCGGCCGAGCGTCGCCATGTCGCGGGCCGACGTCCATTGCTGGCTGGCGGGCAGGCCGGAGGCATTGACGAAGTTCGATTTGGTCATGCCCATGGCATGGGCGCGCGCCGTCATCTGCGCGGCAAACGCCTTCTCGGTGCCGCCAAGATACTCGGCGATGACGACGGCGACATCGTTGGCCGACTTGGTGACGATCGCTTCGATGGCATCACGAACGCTGATCGTGTCGCCGGGGCGGAAGCCGAGCTTGGAGGGCGACTGGCCGGCCGCGTGGGCCGACACGGGCATCTCGGAATCCAGCGTCGTCTTGCCGGACTGGATGGCCGTGAAGAGCAGGTAGAGCGTCATCATCTTGGTGAGCGAGGCCGGATGGCGGCGCTCGTCGGCGTTGCTCGCGTAGAGCGTCTTGCCGGTCTTGGCATCAACGATGATCGCGGAACTCGGGACGGCGGCGGCCGCCGTGACCGCTCCGGCCACGGAACCCAGAATCAAAACCACGGCAAGAGTCAGGGCCTTCAGGGCGCGTGCCCCAAATCCAAAACGCACCCGCGGAAGCGTCTTCCTACGCCTCAGCATCCAATCGCTCCGCACCTGGCCGGGGCGACCCACTCCGCCGGCATCCGCAACGCTAGCTGTCCGGCAGGCAGCGACACTCGTCGACGACGATGCGTCCGAAAACGCATCCGCACCGCCATGACCCGCGAGCGATGCCCCGATCCGAATGCCGGTTTGTTCGGGAACGCCGTCCCTTGCGTCCCGCCGGCTCACGAATTTCGACAGTATGGAAGGCGAGTTACCGTTCGGTAAAGCGTATTTCGGCCACGCCCCGCCATTGATTTTGACGCCGGGCGGCCGGCGGGGGGACGCCTTCAAAAAGCCGGGGCCGTCCCTACATAACCCGTTGTCGCGCTTGGCCAAGCGCCCTTCCGCAGGTCAGCCTCCGGCATTCTCCGCAGATTTGATTGGCGGGCGATTGCGCTCCCGCCGGTTTCTCGGCAGGATTCATGAGGTTACGCAGTACGGCACGTTCATGAGCAACCCGATTCGGCCTTCCAACTTCGAAGACGACGACCCAGGTACCGGCCTCGCCACGAAGACACGGCCGAAGGCGAAACGCCCGGCGCTCTACCGGGTCCTGCTGCTCAACGACGATTACACGCCCATGGAATTCGTCGTGCTCGTGCTGGAAAAGTTCTTTCAGAAGGGCAGGGAGGAAGCGACCCGCATCATGCTGCACGTTCACCAGCATGGCGTGGGGGAGTGCGGCACCTACACCTACGAAGTCGCCGAGACCAAGGTGACACAGGTGATGGACTTTGCGCGCAAACATCAACATCCGCTGCAATGCGTGATGGAGAAGAAGTGAGGACCTAGTGCCATCATTCTCCCGCAGTCTTGAAAAGGCCCTGCATCAGGCGCTGGCTCTCGCCAGCGAGCGCCATCAGGAATACGCAACCCTTGAGCACCTGCTGCTCGCACTCCTGGAGGACCAGGACGCGGCGGCGGTCATGCGCGCGTGCAACGTCGACCTCGACGTGCTGCGCCGCAACCTGGTCGAATACATCGACACGGAACTGGCCAACCTTGCCACCGGCTCGGGAGAGGATTCCAAGCCGACGGCGGGGTTCCAGCGCGTCATCCAGCGCGCAGTGATCCACGTCCAGTCTTCCGGACGCGAGGAAGTGACCGGCGCCAACGTGCTGGTCGCCATCTTCGCCGAGCGTGAAAGCCATGCCGCGTACTTCCTGCAGGAGCAGGACATGACGCGCTACGACGCCGTCAACTACATCAGCCACGGCATCGCCAAGCGCGCGGGGATGAACGATGCGCGGCCGGTGCGGGGCGTCGACGACGAAGCCGCGACGGTCGAGGAGCGCGAGTCGAGCAAGAAGAAGGCCGACGCGCTCGAGGCGTACTGTGTCAACCTCAACGAGAAGGCCAAGAAGGGCCGCATCGACCCGCTGATCGGGCGCGACGCCGAGATCAGCCGCACGATCCAGATCCTCTGCCGCCGGCAGAAGAACAACCCGCTCCTGGTCGGCGACCCGGGCGTGGGCAAGACGGCGATCGCCGAGGGCCTGGCCAAGCGCATCGTCGACGGCAACGTGCCGGAAGTGCTGCGCAAGTCGACGGTGTTCTCGCTCGACATGGGCACCCTGCTTGCCGGCACGCGCTACCGCGGCGATTTCGAGGAACGCCTCAAGCAGGTGATCAAGGAGATCGAGGAGTTCCCCGGCGCCATCATGTTCATCGACGAGATCCACACGGTGATTGGCGCCGGTGCGACCTCGGGCGGCGCCATGGACGCGTCCAAC
>DASZQY010000260.1:0-3932 GCA_035549395.1 Bauldia sp. | reverse complement strand
CGAAAAATGGCCGGAAGGGAGAGGTTGGCGATCCCCCTTCCGGTGCATGCGTCAGCCGGCGTTGTGGATATCGCCGCAGAAGGTCAGCGTCTGGGTGCTATCGGCGCTGTCCGGATAGCGCTGGTAGGTCCCGCAGGCGGCCTCGACATCCTGCCGCGTCTGCGGGGCCAGACTGGACAGGAAGTCGTGCACGCCAGACGGCGTGAGCTGGACACTGGAGATATCGACGCCAAGGTCGGTGGTGCCGGGATCCGGCGGGTTGCTGTTGGCCATCGCAGGGGCAAAGGCGAACGAAAGCGATGCAGCAGCGAGCGCTGCCGCGACGATCATGCGACGCATTTCAGTCTTCCTTCAGAACGGGCGGCCGGACAGGAGGAAGCCGGCAGCCACAGGGCGGATGGTCCTGGCCCCGTCGGGTCGCGGCTGCCTATCGGCCAGTCGCCGGCGAGGTCTCCATCCACGCGCAGGAACCTAGGTCAGGCACGAAGACCGCCTAAATCAAACAAAGATCATCGGGCGCGAGCGTAGGGCCGCGAAGCCGCCACAAAATTAACCGGCGAAGCCAGTCGCCGCCAATGCTTACGTTCTTAAGGATTTCGCTCTATAGCTCACGCCACAATGACCACACGTCTTCATGTGGGCGATCTTGCCGCAGGCATCAGCTACGGCCGCAGCGTCGCCATCGACACCGAAACGCTCGGGCTCAACCCGCACCGCGACCGGCTGTGCGTCGTGCAGCTGTCCGGCGGCGACGGCAATGCCGATGTGGTGCAGATCGCCCCCGGCCAGAAATCGGCGCCGCGGCTGACGGCGCTGCTCGCTGACCCTTCGGTTACCAAAATCTTCCACTTCGCGCGCTTTGACATCGCCGTGCTTTATCACGCGTTCGGGGTGATGGCCGGCCCCCTGTTCTGCACCAAGATCGCTTCCAAGCTGACGCGCACCTACACCGATCGGCACGGCCTCAAGGACCTGATCAAGGACCTGCTCGACATCGACATCTCCAAGCAGCAGCAAAGCTCCGACTGGGCGGCGGAGACGCTGAGCGAGGCGCAGCTCGCCTATGCCGCCGGGGACGTGCTCTATCTCCATCAGATCAAGGACAAGCTGGAGCAGCGGCTGATCCGCGAAGGGCGGATGGAACTCGCGGCCGCCTGCTTCGGTTTTCTGCCGACACGGGCGACGCTCGACCTTGCCGGCTGGCCGGAAGAGGACATCTTCGCCCACTAGCGCTGCCCGACCGCCGCAGCGCGGCAAGTCATTGCAGCAATTGGCGGTTAGGCCCAAAATAGAAGTACGGGCGGAGAGTTTTCAGATCAGGGCGGCCATGGCCGTGGTGAACGAGGACCGGTACGCGGATGATGACGGTGCCGGCGCTCCGCCGCGGGCGCCGCGGCTGCGCTATACGCCGCCGCAGCCACGCGGCGAGGAAGCCTACGAGCGGGCCCGTCGTCATTCCGGAACGGTGCGGCGTCTGCGCATCATCCTGCCCGCCATCGCGGTCGTGGCAGTCGTCGCGTTCTGGATGACGCTGAAAGTGGTGCCGGGCGACCTGGCATCGCTGATCGCGGTCGCAGGCATCGACACCAAGACCAACAGCGTCGTGATGCAGGCGCCGCATATCTCGGGCTTCGAGGGCACGCGGCGCGCGTACGAGCTGAAGGCGGCTAAGGCCACGCAGAGCCTGAGCGACCCCAAGGTCGTCACCTTCACCACGATCACCGGGCACATCGGCATGGACGACGGCGGCACGGCGACCGTCAACGCCGGCGTCGGCACCTTCAACGGCCACAACAACACGCTCGAGGTCCACGACGGCGTGACGCTGGAAACGACGGACGGTGCGTCGGGCCATCTCGAGGATGCCGCCATCAACCTGGATGAAGGCACGATGACATCATCCAAGCCGCTCGACTTCAAAATGGCGCTGGGCAGCATTCATGCCAATGCCATTCAGGTCAGCGAACGCGGCAAACACCTGCTTTTCACCAACGGCGTCTCGGTAACCTACCTGCCGGCGGGCGACCTGATGACGAAGCACAATCCCAGCACGGCGGAGGACAACTGATGCGTCGCATGGCAGCGTTCGCCTTCGTTCTGTTCGCGGTGGCGGCCCCTGCCGCGCACGCCGACGAAGCCGCCGACATCTTCCAGGGATTCCAGGCGAAATCGAGCGACCCGATCCAGGTCGATGCGGCGGCGCTGGAGACATACGAGCAGGACAACCAGCGTGTTTCGGTATTCTCGGGTGGCGTGACGGTGAAACGCGGCAACACGACCATGACCGCCGACACGATCAAGCTCTACTCCCCGCCCGGCGCCAACCTGACGAGCAGCAACACCCCGGCCGGCGCCAACGCTGCAACCCAGGCAGCGGCGCCTGCTGCCAACGGCAGTTTCGACCGCATCGAAGCCGACGGACACATTGTCGTCGTGTCCGGGCCGGACAAGGTCACCGGCGACGATGCCGTCGTGGACATGAAGGCGAATACGATCGTGGTGACCGGCACGGTAGTGCTGTCGCAGGGACCGAATGTGATCAGCGGTAACAAGCTCACCGTCGATCTTTCCACGGGCCGGGCCCGCGTCGACCAGCAGCCGGGCAAGCAGATCCGCGGCGTATTCTCACCGTCGTCGCA
Organism: Bauldia sp.; assembly: GCA_035549395.1. Lineage (GTDB taxonomy): Bacteria > Pseudomonadota > Alphaproteobacteria > Rhizobiales > Kaistiaceae > DASZQY01. Next base: position 1,293 of record DASZQY010000260.1, on the reverse strand, counting down.
ATAACGACGCGCCCTCGACAGTCAGCCGGCCGTCGGCTTATCTGCCGAGCCACAACAAGAAGGTGATACCGGCTTGGCCGTTTCCAATTATTCCGGGCGGGAAGGCGGGCGTGCCGAAGGACGCGGCGCGGGCCGGGGCAACGGCCGGGGCGACGACAGGCGCGCGGACAACAGCGCACCTCAGCCACGGCGCGGCCGGCGCGGCAGCGCCGAAAAGCAGCCGTCGCGGCTGATCCCCGACGCCGGTGGCCGCGGCTGGCTGGTGGCACGCGGATTAGCCAAGGCCTACCGCGGGCGGGTCGTGGTGCGCGACGCCAGCCTGGCGGTCGCACGCGGCGAGGCGGTCGGACTGCTCGGCCCGAACGGCGCCGGCAAAACCACGATTTTCTACATGATCACCGGGCTGGTTAAGGCCGATCACGGCATCATCGACATCGATGGCCACGACATCTCCGGCATGCCGATGTACCAGCGCGCGCGGCTCGGCATCGGCTACCTGCCACAGGAGGCGTCGATCTTCCGCGCCATGACGGTGGAGCAGAACATCCGCTCGATCCTGGAGGTGGTCGAGCCGGACAGGCAGCAGCGCGAGGACCACCTCGAGGCTCTGCTGGCCGAATTTCGCATTGCGCACCTGCGCCACGCGCCGGCGGTTTCTCTCTCCGGCGGCGAGCGGCGGCGCGCCGAGATAGCGCGCGCGCTGGCTTCGCGTCCGGCGTTCATGCTGCTCGACGAACCGTTCACCGGTGTCGATCCGATCGCGGTCGGCGATATCCAGAATCTCGTGCGGCACCTGACCAGCCTCGGGATCGGTGTGCTGATCACCGACCACAACGTGCGCGAGACGCTCGGCCTCATCGACCGCGCCTACATCATCCACTCCGGCGAGGTGCTCTACGAAGGGCGGCCCGACGACATCGTGGCGAGCCCGGACGTGCGACGCCTTTACCTTGGCGAGCAGTTTAGCCTTTAAAGCCGGCTACCTTTCAGTTACCAAAGAGGGGCTATAAGCAATTTCCGGGCCAAGGCGAGCCCGGTGTGAGTACGGGTCCCGTTCCGCCGATGGCGCTTTCACACAAGCTTGAGCTTCGCCAGAGCCAGTCTCTGGTGATGACGCCGCAACTGATGCAGGCGATCAAGCTGCTCCAGCTGTCCAACCTGGACCTCATCGCCTACGTCGACGCCGAGCTCGAGCGCAACCCGTTGCTGGAGCGCGCCGAAGCAGACGAGGATGGCGAGCGGCGCGAAAGCGACGATGGCGACCGCGGCGAGGATAGCAGCGCAGCGGCGAGC
>DASZQY010000259.1:0-13262 GCA_035549395.1 Bauldia sp. | reverse complement strand
CAAGCGGATCGGCCTGGGTTCCGTGGTCGGCTATCTGGCCGGTGGCCTGGTGATCGGCCCTTACGGCCTCGGCCTGTTCCACGATCCGGAGTCGATTCTCGGCGTTGCCGAATTCGGCGTGGTCCTGCTGCTCTTCGTGATCGGGCTCGAGCTGAAGCCATCGCGGCTGTGGAACCTGAGGCGCGACATCTTCGGTTTAGGCCTCGCACAGGTGTTGCTCTGCGGCGCGCTCATCATGGCGGCGGCGGTATTCGCGGGCCTGAGGCCAGCTGTGGCATTCGTGGCCGCGTCCGGACTGGCCATGTCGTCTACCGCGATCGTGCTCCAGATTCTGGAGGAACGCGGCGAACGCGCCGAGCCGTATGGGCAGCGGACGTTTGCGATCCTGCTGTTCCAGGACCTCGCGATCGTACCCCTGCTCGCGATCATCGAGGTGCTGGCGCCGGTGCACGCCGATTCCGGTTCGAACATTCCCAAGGTCGCGATCGGCGTCGCCGCGATCGTCGCAGTGGTGGCCGTCGGCCGCTACCTGCTCAACCCGATCTTCCGCGTTCTCGCCGACTCGCACGCGCGCGAGATCATGACTGCTGCGGCCCTGCTCGTTGTGCTCGGGGCGGCTCTCGTCGTGCAGGCGGGCGGCCTTTCGATGGCGATGGGCGCGTTCATCGCCGGTGTGATCCTCTCGGAGTCTAGCTTCCGGCATCAGCTTGAGGCCGACATCGAGCCGTTCCGTGGGCTTCTGCTCGGCCTCTTCTTCCTCTCCGTCGGAATGACCATCAACCTGCCGCTGATCGGACGCGACCTAGCGCTGGTCGTCGTGGTCGTGGCCGGCTTCATGGCAATCAAGATTGCGGGCATTTTCATCGCCGCCCGCGTGTTCCGTGTCGGCAGGGCCGACTCGATGCGACTGGCGCTGATGCTGGCGCAGGGCGGCGAATTCGCCTTCGTGCTCTACACGACCGCGGTCAGCATCGGCTTGCTGGAGTCCGAGACCTCTGCGCTGCTTACCGCCTCGGTTATCATCTCAATGGCGCTGACTCCGCTGGCGCCGATCATTCTCAAGCGGCTACTGCCACCACCGACGCCTTCCATGGATGGGATAGACGTCGCGGACGGATTGAGCGCGGCTGCGCTCATCATCGGATTCGGCCGTTTCGGACAGGTCGTGTCGCAGGCGCTGCTGTCACGCGGCATCGACGTTTCGATCATCGACGCCGACACCGACATGATCCGAGCGGCGGCCCGCTTCGGGTTCAAGATTTACTACGGCGACGGGACGCGCCTGGACGTGCTGCGTGCCGCCGGTGCCGGAACTGCGAAGATCGTGGCGGTGTGCATCGACGACCGCGACTCTGCCGACCGCATCGTGACGCTGGTGAAGTCCGAATTTCCGGTCGCCAAGGTGCTTGTGCGCTCATACGACCGCGGTCATACGCTCGACCTGATCGCTGCCGGTGTGGACTACGAAATCCGCGAGACGTTCGAATCGGCGATGCGCTTCGGCGAGGCGGCGCTGATCGAACTCGGCGTCAGCGAGACAGATGCCGCTGAGGCGCTGGCCGGCGTTCGGGCGCGCGACGCCGAGCGCCTCCAGCTTCAGATCGCGGGCGGCCTGGCCGCAGGCCGCAACCTGACCATCAAGAACGAGCCGCAGCCAGCGCCGCTGACGCCGCCGAAGCGCGAGGCGCGGCCGCTGACGGAGGAGACCGCCGTCGTGGCGGCCGAGGAGGACGAGGACACTCCCCCGTAGCTGTCAGGGATAGAGGCGCGTCTTTTCCCAGCCGCTGCCGAGGGGGCGAAACAAAACACGGTCGTGAAGGCGGAAGGGGCCATCCTGCCAGAACTCGATCTCGCCGATGGCGATGCGAAAGCCGCACCAGTAGGGTGGGCGCGGGACAATGCCCGGATAGCGGCCGGCATATTCGGCGGCCGCCTCCTCCAGCACGGCGCGTGAAACGAGCGGTCGCGACTGGCGGCTGGCCCATGCGCCGAGCTGGCTGCCGCGTGAACGCGTGGCAAAGTAGGCATCGGCCTCGGCCTCTGTGACGACGGTCACAGGACCGCGGACGCGCACCTGCCGGCGCCGCGACTTCCAATGAAACACCGCGGCCGCCTTGGGACGAGCCTCGATCTCGCGGCCCTTGGCACTTTCGAAATTCGTGAAGAAAACGAACCCTTTGGCGTCGTAGGCCTTCATCAGCACCATACGCACGTCCGGCAGGCCGTCGCGATCGACGGTGGCCAGCGCCATGGCGTTCGGATCGTTGGGTTCGCCAGCCTCTGCTTCGGCAAGCCACTCGCCAAACAGAGAAATCGGGTCCGCTGTTGCGGTGAAGTCACTGTTCATTAAGGAAGCGCCCCCATTCTCGGTCCCGGGCTGAGTATGGAGTTGTGAGATGTCCGGTCGCGCGCACTCGTATCACGGCGTGGCGGTCCGACGCCAAAGGGCGGCTGTGCGGCTTAGCGCCGTGGCTGCGCTCGCCCTCTCGCTCGGTGGTTGTGCCGGTCTTGGCCTGCCCTTCACCGGTGCGGAAACCACGGCCTCGCTCACGGCCTACAACGGGCGAGCGGTGCAACCGATCCTGGCCAGCGCAGTCGTCGCCAACCAGGCCGATCCGACCGACTGGGACACCATCCGCCGAACCATCGAGGGCGCGCCGCAGGGCGGCAAGCTGGAATGGAGCAATGCGATCACCGGCTCGGCCGGCTCGCTGACCGTGGCGGCGGATACCGGCGAAACCTGCCGGGCCTTCGTGACCACGATCAACGATGTGCGCGGCATTCGCCGCTACCGCGGCCAGGCCTGCGTTACCGCCAATGGCCGGGCGCAGCTCCAGAACGTCACCGCCGACGACGCCACGCTGACGTAGCGGCGCCCTGGACTCCCCGTCTGGCAACTGGCTGAGATCGCACCCATATTCCCAGGACCGGGCGGATACCTGCCGCGGCGGCGACCTGCTATTCTCTGCAAATCATGCGCGATCCTTACGAAGTGCTGGGCGTGAGCAAGACGGCGAGCGAGGGGGAGATCAAATCCGCCTTCCGCAAGCTCGCCAAGAAGCATCACCCCGACCAGAACAAGACCGACCCCAAGGCCAAAGAGCGCTTCGCCGAGGTCAATGCCGCCTATGAGATCGTTGGCGACAAGACCAAGCGCAAGCAATTCGACCGTGGCGAGATCGGCGCCGATGGCAAGCCGCGCTTCCAGGCCGGCCCTGGCTTCGGCGGGTTCGAAGGATTCGGCCAGGGCGGTGGCCCGCGCACCGGTGCCCGCACTTTCCGGTGGTCCGCCAGCGGTGCCGGTGACGAAGCCTTTGCCGGCGACGACATCCTCTCCGAGATTCTCGGCGGTTTCGGGCGCGGAGGGCGGGGTCAGCAGCAGGCGCGGCCGCAGCCGGCGCGCGGCGACGATGTCACCGCGCATGCGGCGGTCACGCTGGAACAGCTCGTGCGCGGCGACAAAGTGCGCGTCGAGCTGCCAACCAACCGGACCGTTGAAGTAGCGGTGCCGCCCGGAACGCGCTCAGGACAGACCATCCGCCTCAAGGGTCAGGGCCGGCCGGGAGCCATGGGCGGACCGGCGGGCGACGCGATGGTGACAGTCGAGTTCGTGCCGCACCCCGTGTTCCGCGTCGAAGGCGACACCCTGCGCCGCGACGTGTCGGTGACGCTGGACGAGGCGGTGCTGGGCGCCAAGGTGCGCGTGCCGACACTCGACGGTCCGGTGACACTGACGGTGCCGGCGAATTCCAGCGGCGGGCGGGCGCTGCGTCTCAAGGGCAAAGGCCTGCCCCGTGCTGGCGGCGACCGCGGCGACCTGCTGGTGTCGCTCAGAATCGTGCTGCCGGAGGGCGGCGACCCCGATCTCGAGGCGCTGATGCAGAAGTGGCGCGGCGCACATCGCTATCGCGTGCGCGAGGAAGACGAGGAAGCCTAGACGGACGCTCGCGGAGGGCGCGGCGCGGCAGCGCGGCGCAGGCGATCGTTGATCGCCTCACCAAGTCCCGTCGGCGGGATCGGCATGACGGCGATGGATTCGGCGCGCGCGTCCAGAGTGCGCAGCGCCGCGAACAAATTGGCCGCCGCCTCGATCAGATCGCCCTTCTCGCTTAGATTGACGATGGCTGCAGCACGGGTGGCGCCCGCCGGCGCGGGGCCGAAGGCGAGCAGCGCCTCGCCGGCCCTCACATCCGTCGCATTGAGACGCACCGCCGCTCGCGGGGCGTAGTGCGATGCCAGCATTCCGGGCGCCTGCGGCGCTGCCACTCCGGCAGGTTCGGCGAGCCGGCCACCAAGCACGGCCTCAACGGCTTCGCGCGGAATTGCGCCAGCACGCAGCAGCAGGGGGCGATCGCCCGCCAATCCGACAATGGTCGATTCGACGCCGACCTCGGACGGGCCGGCATCGAGGATGAGCGCCACGCTGCCCGCAAGATCGTCGGCTACATGCGCGGCCGTCGTAGCGCTGACGTGACCCGAACGGTTGGCCGACGGCGCCACGACGGGTCCGCCGAAGGCCGCAAGCAGCGCCTGCGCGACAGGATGCGACGGGATGCGGATCGCCACCGTCGAAAGGCCGGCCGTCGCGAGCTCGGCGATCGGGGTTTGGGGATGGCCGGGGACGACGAGGGTCAACGGCCCCGGCCAGAATGCCGCGCCGAGCTTCTGCGCGTCTGCGCCGAGATTCCCGATGCGCGCGGCGGCGGCCAGCGATGCAACGTGAACGATCAGCGGATTGAACTGCGGCCGGCCCTTGGCGGCAAAGATGCGAGCAACCGCCGCAGGGTTCATGGCATCTCCGGCCAAGCCATAGACGGTCTCGGTCGGCATGCCGACGAGCGCGCCCGCACGCAGAACTGTGACGGCCTCGGCGATCGCGGCAGGATCATCCGCGCCCAGAATGCGGGAACCCATGGTCATGGCCGCTCGTTTGATCTTGCAACCGCGACGCGTCAAGCGCCGATGATGGGTTGTCATAGACGGGGCGTAGGGCTTACGAAGGCTGCGATGCAAAAGCTGGGGGGCAACCCGGCACAGCACGCCGGGCGCAGGGCGACGCCCTTACCGACCGATCTGGGAGACGGAATGATCGATCACCTCAGCGCCGAAGTGACCGATGGCGTGCAGACCATCCGCTTCGACCGCGTCGAGCATGAGAACGCCCTCACCTCGGCCATGTGCGAAGCCGCCGCCGACGCGATCGCCTTCGGCGAGAGCTCGTCCCGCGTCCGTGCGATCCTGGTAACCGGCGCGCCCGGAATCTTCACCAGCGGACACGACCCGCTGGAGATGCAGATCTTCACGGAGGAAGGCGCCATCGGCGAGGGCGTGATCCGGCTGTCGAAGACGCTGGCGACGATCGACAAGCCGGTGGTGGCCGCGGTCGACGGACCAGTTTTCGGTTTTGGCACGACGCTTCTGTTGCTTTGCGACTATGTCATCGCCAGCGAGTGGGCGAGCTTTGCCGCCCCGTTCGTCGACCTTGGTATTCCACCTGATGCAGGCTCAAGCCTGCTTGCCCCTCGACTGCTTGGCTATCAACGCGCGTTTGGCCTGCTGGTCATGGGCGACACATTTGACGCACGGCAGGCGCACGAGGCTGGCCTGGTCAACCGCATCGTTCCGGTGGAGGACGTGGAGAGCGCGGGGCAGGAAGCGGCGGCGGCGTTGGCGGCCAAGCCGCCGGAAGCCATCAGGGCGGCGCGAAGGTTGATGCGCGGCGAGCGGCGCGATCTCGTCCAGCGGATCGATCAGGAAGCAACCGCGTTCACGGACCTGCTGAAGTCACCGGCGGCTCGGGACGCGCTGCAAGCTTTTCTCGACCAGCGGCGGTAGCGTACTGCAGAGCCGGAACAACCTGCGGCGGCGGGCAGCGAGGAACTGGATTGGCCACCCTGCTCATAGAGGACCCTGTGTTCCTGACGCACCGCGTGCCGCATGGACACCCGGAGCGCCCGGCGCGCCTGGAGGCGGTCAGCACCGCACTCGGCGAAGACCGCTTCGGCGGCCTGATGCGATCGAACGCACCCGAGGCCGCGCTGGACCGCATCCTGCTCGCCCACGACGGTCACTACGTCGAGGAAATCCAGAAGGAGCTTCCCGAATCCGGAATCGTGCAGATCGAGGCGGACTCTTACCTGTCGCCGGAGAGCTACACCGTGGCGCTTCGCGCCGCGGGCGCGGCATGCCACGCCGTGGATGAGGTGATCGAGGGCCGGGCGACGAATGCGTTCGTCGCGGCGCGCCCGCCCGGCCACCACGCGGAGCGCGACCGGCCGATGGGCTTCTGCCTGTTCAACAACGCCGCGATCGCGGCGCGGCATGCGCAGGAGCGACATGGCGCAAGCCGTGTCGCAATTGTCGATTGGGACGTTCACCACGGCAACGGCACTCAGGCGATCTTCTGGGACGACCCGTCGATCCTGTATGGCTCGACGCACCAGATGCCGCTTTATCCGGGTACCGGAGCCGCTTCCGAAACCGGCGCCGGCAACATATTCAACGCACCGTTGCACGAAGGCGACGAAGGCGACGAATTCCGCACCGCCATGGCCGAACGCATCCTTTCGGCGGTCGGACGATTTTCTCCCGATCTCATCATCATCTCGGCGGGTTTCGACGCGCACTGGCGCGATCCCCTGGCCGGGCTGAACCTCAAGGCGGAAGACTTCGCGTGGGCCACGAAGGCAGTGATGGACCTCGCCGACCGGTATTGCGGCGGGCGGATCGTCAGCCTCCTTGAAGGCGGCTATGATCTGACCGGACTTGGAGAATCTGTCGCGGCGCATGTATCGACGCTGATGGCGGCATAGGCGAGGAGCGAGGATGCCAGCAGAGGCGAGGACACCGGCAGCGGTCGAGACGCTGACTTTCGAGCAGGCGCTCGCCGAGCTGGAGACCATCGTCTCGCGACTGGAGCGGGGCGATGTGGCGCTCGCCGAGTCCATCGCCATCTACGAACGCGGCGAGGCGCTGAAGAACCGTTGTGCCGAGTTGCTCAAGGAGGCGGAGGCGCGCGTCGAGAAGATCCGCCTGTCGCCGGGCGGCAAGCCTGCGGGAATCGAAAAACTGGACGTGGAATAGGTGCGCGGCCACCTTCCCCTTCCCGATCCGTCGCTGGGCGACGTCGCCGCGGCTGACGCAATCGAAACGATCATCGTGCCCCGGCTCCGTGATATCGGCGCCTTCATGGTACGGCGTGCGCTGCCCGCCCATCCGCGCCAGATGGTCGGGCCATTCATCTTCCTCGATCATGTCGGACCCGGCGAAATGATCTCCGGCGAGCAATTCGACGTTCGGCCGCACCCGCATATCGGCCTCGCGACGGTGACCTACCTGCTGGCGGGCGGAATCGTTCATCGCGACTCGATCGGCAGCGAGCAGAAGATCCTGCCCGGCGACGTGAACTGGATGACCGCCGGCAAGGGCATCGCCCACTCGGAGCGCCAGCCGAAGGAGACACATGGCCAGAAGGTGCGCATCCACGGGTTCCAGACGTGGGTGGCTCTCCCCAAGGGTGACGAAGAGGCGGGGCCGGGCTTCTTTCACAACGATCGGGAGGAACTGCCCCTGATCGAAGGCGACGGGGCGAGCGTCAGGCTGGCGGTCGGGTCGCTTTATGGCCAGCGGGCGCCGGTGCGCACATTCAGCGAGATGTTTCTGGCCGACGCCACGCTCGCGGCCGGAACCAGGCTGCCGCTGGATGCCGCCCACGAAGAGCGGGCGGCCTACGTTGTCGCCGGCACCGTTGAGATAGGCGGAACGACGTTCGAGGCGGAAAGGCTGATTGTGTTCAAGCCAGGCGAAGGCATGTCAATCGCGGCCAGGACGCCGGCGCGGCTGATCCTGCTCGGCGGAGCGCCAATGGATGGCCCCCGCCATATCTGGTGGAACTTCGTGTCCTCGACCCGAGAGCGCATCGACCAGGCCAAGGCCGACTGGAAGGCGGGGCGGTTCGACAAGGTCTTCGGCGATGAGAAAGACTTCATTCCCCTTCCCGAGTGACGTGAAAGCGCCGCTTTCAGTGGGCAATTGAACTGTGGCGGGCCTGCGTGCAAAGGTGCACGCGACACGCTGAATTCCGCGGATTCTTCCAGCTTTGACCGGCAATCCCGCCCCCCCCCTGCTCGACCAGATCGCGTCTCCCGGCGATCTGAGGCGCCTTCCTGAAGCGGCGCTGAAACAGGTGGCGGAAGAACTGCGGCAGGAGACGATCTCGGCGGTTTCCGTGACCGGCGGACACCTGGGCGCCGGACTTGGCGTCGTCGAGCTCACGGTCGCGCTGCATTATGTCTTCGATACCCCACGCGACCGGCTGATCTGGGACGTCGGGCACCAGGCCTACCCCCACAAGATCCTGACCGGGCGCCGCGACCGTATCCGCACGCTCCGCGCGCCGGGCGGCCTCTCCGGCTTCACCAGGCGGGCAGAAAGCGAATACGACCCGTTCGGCGCCGCGCACTCCTCGACTTCGATCTCAGCCGCCCTCGGCATGGCGGTGGCGCGCGACCTCTCGGAGGGCGACAACAACGTCATCGCGGTGATCGGCGACGGCGCCATGTCGGCCGGGATGGCCTACGAGGCGATGAACAACGCCGGGCACCTGAAGTCGCGGCTGATCGTCGTCCTCAACGACAACGACATGTCGATCGCGCGGCCGGTGGGCGCGATGTCCGCCCACCTCGCGCGGCTGGTGACGGGCCGTGCCTACCGGCGCGTGCGCCAGTGGATGAAACGCGCCGCCAACTTGCTGCCCGGATATTTCCGCGAGCGCGCCCGGATGACCGAGGAGTTCGCGCGTTCGTTCTGGACGGGCGGCACGATGTTCGAAGAGCTCGGCTTCTACTACGTCGGCCCGATCGACGGGCACAACTTCGACCACCTGCTGCCGGTGCTGAAGAACGTCCGCGACACGCGCAACGGGCCTATCCTGGTGCACGTCGTGACACGAAAGGGCAAGGGCTACGGGCCGGCCGAGGAATCCGATGACAAGTATCACGGCGTCGCGAAATTCGACGTCATTACCGGAAAGCAGGCGAAGCCGGTCACAAACGCGCCGGCGTACACACGGGTGTTCGCCAACGCGCTTGTCGCGGAAGCCGAGAAGGACGAGAAGATCGTCGCGATTACCGCCGCGATGCCCTCCGGCACCGGCCTCGATCTGTTCGGCGAGCGCTTTCCGAAGCGGACGTTCGACGTCGGCATAGCCGAGCAGCACGCAGTGACGTTCGCGGCCGGCCTTGCGACGGAGGGCTACAAGCCGTTTGTCGCGATCTACTCGACGTTCCTGCAACGGGCGTACGACCAGGTCGTCCACGACGTGGCGATCCAGTCCCTGCCAGTGCGCTTCGCCATCGACCGCGCGGGTTACGTCGGCGCCGACGGCGCAACGCATGCCGGGTCATTCGACACGGCCTACCTCGCCAATCTTCCGGGCTTTGTGGTGATGGCGCCGTCTGACGAGGCGGAGCTGACTCACATGGTCGCCACGGCGGCCATGATCGACGACCGGCCTTCCGCTTTCCGCTACCCGCGCGGCGATGGCGTCGGCGTCGATTTGCCGGAGCGCGGCATCCCTCTCCCCATCGGGCGCGGGCGTATCGTGCGCGAGGGTGGCAAAATCGCCATCCTGTCGTACGGGACGCGGCTGGTGGATGCCCTCAAGGCTGCCGAGGAACTGGACACATATGGCTTGCCGGCGACAGTCGCAGACGCGCGCTTCGCCAAGCCGCTCGATACGGCGCTCGTCGACCGTCTCGCCGCCAGCCACGAGGTGCTGATCGTCGTGGAGGAGGGCGCCGTTGGCGGGTTTGGCTCGCACGTCCTCAACCATCTCGCCGGGAGCGGCGCACTCGACCGGGGTCTCAAGGTGCGCACTCTTGCCATGCCCGATCGTTTCGTGGATCAGAACAACCCGGAGGCGATGGTGGCGGCCGCCGGACTTGACTCAAACGGCATTGTCGCTGCCGTCTTTGCCGCCCTTGGCCGCCGCGTAGCTTCCGCGTCCCGTCTCGCATAGCCGGCACCCGCCGGCCAACCGCCATTCGCCTTCGATGTACTCGACGCTGCGCCCCATTTTTTCGCTGCTGCTCGGCCTCTTCTTTCTGATTGTCGGCCATGGGCTGCAGCTGACGCTGATCCCGCTCCGCGCCGAGGCGGAGGGCTGGTCGGCATTGCAGATCGGCGCGATCGGCTCGGCCTATTACCTCGGCTTCGTCGGAGGCTGCATCGGAACGCCGTACCTCATTCTCAGCGCCGGACACGTCCGCGCGTTCATGGTGCTCGCCTCGCTGATCTCGGTAGCCATGATCGCGCACTCGCTGTGGGTGGCGTTCGTGCCGTGGTTCGTTCTGCGTCTCCTGCTTGGTGCGGCACTGGCTGGCCTCTACATGGTCATCGAAAGCTGGCTCAACGACCGCGCCTCGAACCAGAACCGCGGCGTGATCATGTCGATCTACATCATGGTCAACTATGCGGCCCTGGCTACAGGGCAATGGATGGTGACGCTCTACTCGCCGATGCAGTTCGACCTGTTCGCGATTGCGACGATCGCCATGGCGCTCTCGGTCGTGCCGCTGGCATTGACGCGACAGCAACAGCCGGCGCCAGTCGCGCTGGTCCGCTTCCGGCCGATGGCGCTCTATCGCTCGTCGCCGGTCGGCCTGATCGGGGTCTTCGGCTCGGGTCTGGCCAATGGCGCGTACTGGTCGCTTGGTGCCGTGGCTGCCGTCGGCCATGGGCTAACCCCTTCCGACGCGGCGCTGTTCCTGACCATCGCGACCGCCTCCGGCGCCATCGGACAGTGGCCGGTCGGGCGCCTGTCGGATCGGTTGGACCGGCGTGTGGTGCTCGCCGGCCTACTGGCCGGCGCCATAGTCTTTGGGCTGCTGCTGGCTCTGCTGCCGATGCCGGGCCGCGGCTGGTTCATTCTCGCGATCTTCTACGGCTTCTCGATCGCGCCGACCTACTCGATCGCCGCCGCCCATGCCTATGATCATGCTGCGCCGGGGACGATGGTCGAGGCCGCCGCAGGCCTGTTTGTCGCGAGCGCCATCGGTTCGATCATCGGCCCGCTGGTGGCCTCGGCTCTGATGACCCATCTTGGGGCGCCGACGCTGTTCCTCTATACGGCAATCGTGCATGCCGCGCTGCTGACCTACATCGTCTACCGGCTGCGGATGCGCGCTGCCCCCGCCGAAGCCGTGAAGACTGAATTCGAACGCGGCGCGGCCGTGCCCGGCGGCGGCGCTATCGCGCCGGAGCCGCTCGATCCGGCGCATCCAGACGTGGCTACTCCCGCGGCCGCCGACGCGCACGCGACAGGCGTGCGCTAGGTGCGACGGATGGACTCTGGTACGTCCCGGATAGGGCGTGTATGGACGGTTCGGGCGATGGCGGGCGCGGGCATTTTTGGAGCGAGGCGATGCGCCTAGGGGTGGATGAGATATTCCACGCACCGGCTGCCGCGAAAGCGGGACGCGGCTGATGTCGGCGTTGCGGATGGCGCGCTACGGCCTGTGGCTCGCGGTGGCGGTGCTCATTGTCATCGGCGGAACGTACTGGCTGACGATGCGCGGAGGAGCCGACGGCAGTTCCACCGTGACCTCGCTCGATATCGGCGGGCCGTTCAAACTTACCGACCAGCATGGCACGACGGTGACCGAGGCGGATCTGCAAGGCCATCCCTCAGCGTTGTTCTTCGGCTACACCTATTGTCCTGACGTGTGTCCGACAACGCTCGCGGACATAACGGTGTGGATGTCGGACCTCGGACCTGCCGCAGACAAGCTCAAGGTCTACTTCATCACCGTCGATCCCGAACGCGACAGCCAGGAAGTGATGGCGAACTATCTGAAGGCGTTCGACGCGCGCATCGAAGGACTGACCGGGCCGCGCCCGGCGATCGATCAGATCATCAAGGACTACCGGGTTTACGCACGCAAGGTCGATGGCGTGAACGGCGCGCCATACACGATGGATCACACCGCGACGGTCTACCTGCTCAACGACAAGGCCCAATTCTCCGGCACGATCGACTATCAGGAGAAGCCGGATATAGCCCTGGCCAAGCTCAAGCGGTTGACCGGCGCCTGATAGCGAAGCGTGCTACGATTGGTGTCATGGCAAGTCCTGCAAATCGCGTCGTTCGTCCGATCGGCCCCTGGTTCGTCGCCGGCGCGCTGGTGTTGATCGCCATCGGCGCGCTGCTCTGGGTGCGCTTCGGGACGCTGGTCTATTTCGATACGATCGCAGCGGCGTTCGTCGGCTGCTTCATCTGAACGGCATGGGCGAGACTCAACGGCTCGACGTGGCGATGGTCGAGCGCGGTCTGGTCCCGACACGCGCCAGGGCCCGCGACGCAATTTTGCGCGGCCACGTCACGGTAGCCGGCAAGCGTGCCGAAAAGGCGGCGCAGGGCGTCGACGCCCATACCGAAATCGCCGTCGACGATCCGGCTCAGCCCTATGTCGCCCGTTCGGCTTTGAAGCTGATAGCCGGGCTCGATCACTTTGGCCTGTCACCGGAGGGGCGAACGGCGCTCGACATAGGCGCGTCGACCGGCGGCTTCACCCAGGTGCTGCTCGAGCGTGGCGCACGCCGGGTGTACGCCATCGATGTCGGACACGACCAGCTTCATCCCGCGATCGCCGCCGACCCACGCGTGATTTCGCGCGAGGGCCTGAATGCGCGCGATCTCAGTGACGCGGACCTCGGCGAGGAAATCGGCGCCGTCGTCGCGGACGTGAGCTTCATATCTCTGCGACTGGTGTTGCCTGCGGCATCTGCGCTCGCCGCCCGCGGAGCGTGGGGTGTCTTCCTTGCCAAGCCGCAGTTCGAGGTCGGGCCCGCGAACCTCGGCAAGGGCGGCGTGGTACGCGACACAGGACTTGCCGAGCGGGCGGCACGGGACCTGGCGCGTTGGATCGCAAGCGACTTGCGCTGGCAGATCCTCGGCGTCATTCCCTCGCCGATCGACGGCGGCGATGGCAATCGCGAATTTCTGATCGGCGCGCGTCGTGATTGAAACGGTCACGATCACCCGTCTCGGCCATGGCGGCGATGGGATCGCCGAAACCGGCGGCGCGCGCGTGTTCGTGCCGATGACGCTGCCCGGCGAGCGGGTCGAGATCGAGCGCGAGGGAGAACGCGGCCAACTGGTGCGGGTGATCGCACGCAGCCCGGAGCGCGTGGCGCCGGCGTGCCCCAATTTCGGCGCATGCGGTATTTGCGCGCTTGAGCACATGGCGGCGCCGGCTTACCTG
>DASZQY010000258.1:0-3359 GCA_035549395.1 Bauldia sp. | reverse complement strand
CAAACGCGCGATCTCGGCTTGCATGAGCTCGCGCGTGCGGCCGAAATAATCCGCCAGCAGGGCGATTTCCTCGTCCGAGTAACGCGCGGCAAGGGCGTTTACTGCGCGGCCGAGTGGTCCATAGTAGGCTTCAGCCTTGCGAAGCGCGTGTGCGGTTGCACGTACGTAGACTTTGCGCCGGTCGCTGGCGTCGCGGACGCGACGCGCGAATCCGGCGGCCTCCAGGCGGTCGATCACGCCGGTAACCGCGCCCGTCGTCAGACCGGTGGCTCCGGCCAGCGCACCTGCGGTCACGTTGTCCGTGTCGGCGATGATGCCGAGGCACTCGACCGCCGTCTGATCCAGCCCCAGTTGCCGTGCCACCGCTTCGCCAAACATCACACCAAGCCCGCTGGCTTCGCGTGCCGCCTGGTTCAGTTCGTCAATGAGGCGCTGCCGCGACGCTGGTCGCGCGACCTGTGGTCTTGACGACATTATCTCATCCGCTAAGATACCCACTCGCAAAGACGATCATACACGAAGATAGAGGAGAGAGAATATGACTGCTTCGACAATACCGGCGAGAAGCGAGGATCAGGAGTGGCGGTACGCGAACGCGGCCTTGTCGTGGTATGGGTGGGGCTCGCCAATCGGCGCTGGTATTTTCCTGGTGTGCATCGCAGCGGCGATAGCGCTGCTGCGTTACGCCATATTCGGCTGACCGGTGCCGGTCATTCCAGCGGGCGGGCCTCCTCCGGCAGCATGATCGGAATGCCGTCGCGGATCGGATAGGCGAGCTTGGCGGCGCGGCTGATCAGCTCCTGGCGCACGCGGTCGTATTCCAGCGTTGTCTTGGTCAGCGGACAGACGAGCATTTCGAGCAACTTCGGGTCGAGTGTGCCCGCAGCCCGCGAAATCTCGCTCATTGCAACGTCTTGCTGGGCGCTGTGACGGGGGCGAGAGACATCTCCGCAATCGCCACCAGCGCCTCGGCGCGCGCCTGAAGGTCGGGTGCCTCCAGAAGCGCCTGCTTCTCCGCGGCGCTGAACGGCCCCATCATGGCGAGCGCGTTGACCAGTGTCTCGTCGGAGGCACGCCCGACGCTCTCCCAGTCTGCTTCCAGATCGTGGGCCGCGAGATAGCTGCGGAAGGCCCGCAGCACCGCGGCGCGGTTAATCGGCTTCTCGCAGACGTGGAAATCGACTGCGAATGGTTCGGCCGTGACGCGGCAACGCCGGTAAGGCTCGTCGAGCGGCAGCTCGTCGACGATGCGGAAGCGCGCGATGCCGGTGAGCGTGATCATGTAGCGTCCGTCGCCGGTTTCGGCGAAAGAAACGATGCGGCCGGCGCAGCCAACCTGGCGCAGGGACGGGCCGCAGGCACACGGGGGCGAGGTCTCGTCGATCTGCACCATGCCGACGATGCGATTAGAGGCCACCGCGGCGTCTATCATCGCGAGATAGCGCGGCTCGAAGATATTGAGCGGCATGTCGGCGCGCGGCAGCAGCAGCGCCTCCGGCAACGGAAACACCGGAATCACCGATGGTACGTCTTTGGCGCAGCCGTACAGGCAGTTGCCAGCTTTCATCATTCCTCGCGTCAGGTCGCCCCGCTTAAACGCACGTACTCAGGAGAACAGCATCGATGACAGCCGGCGGCGTGCAGACAATGTTGCCTCGTCCATCGGGCCCCAGGCCTCGAAAAACTGGACGAGCTGCTTGCGTGCCTTCTCGTCGGCCCAACTACGATTCTTGCGAACAATTTCAAGGAGCTGATCGGCTGCGGCCTGACGATTGCCACGGCCGTTCTCGATCATGGCAAGGTCGAAGCGGGCGTCGAAATCCGCGGGGTTGGCGGCGATGCGATCAGCCAGTTTCGATGGATCACCGAGCGAGGCGGTGAGCTTCGCTGTCTCGGAGGCGACGTCGACGCGAGCGCGGACCGCCGCGATGGCCGGATCGTTGGCTGCTGCCGCCGGCACGGTTTCGATCGTCTTGCGCGCGCCCTCAAAATCGCCGGTCGCCAGGTGGGCCGATGCCAGTCCCGCGATGGCCTGCACCGAGGCCGGGTCCGCAGCCAGGGCGGCGGCGAAGTGCTCCGCCGCGCCTGCGGCATCCTTCGCGGCAAGCAGGCGGTTGCCTTCCTCGACGAGGAGTTCGACGTCGCTCGGGCCGGCCGGACCGGCAACGCGGTCGATAAATGCTTTCACCTGACTTTCGGGCAGGGCGCCGACAAAGCCGTCGACGGGCTGACCGTTGTGGAAGGCGATGACCGCGGGGATCGACTGAATGCCGAGCTGTCCGGCGATTGCTGGATGATCGTCAATGTTCATCTTGACCAGCCGGACTGCGCCATTGGCGGCCTTGACCGCTTTCTCGATGATCGGCGAGAGCGTCCGGCAGGGGCCGCACCACGGGGCCCAGAAATCCACCAGAACGGGTTGCCGCCGCGATTCCTCCAGCACATCCTTCGCGAATGCCTGGGTGGTGGTGTCCTTGATCAGATCGGCGCCCTTGGCCTGCGGTGCGGCGGGCGCGGACATGGTCATACTCATAGTGTTTCCCTTTGCGGCGCAAGGCGCCTGAATGAACGGCCTTCACGGCCCGGTTAGGCCAAATATGGAGCGGCAGACCGGTTTTCACAATTCTGCGCCCATCCGAAAGCGCGGTGTTGCCTTCCGGGCAGGGCGGGCGATATAAGCGCGGCGTCGGTTACGGGCAGGTTTCCTGCCGACCGCAGTGAGCGGGTGTAGCTCAGGGGTAGAGCACAACCTTGCCAAGGTTGGGGTCGAGGGTTCGAATCCCTTCGCCCGCTCCAATTTCCCCGCAAGGCGCTGGCGAGTTGCGGTCACATACGCCAGGCCACTTTTGGGTCATCCCTTTGTGCGCCGCGCTGAGGCACTTCCGCTGTGCGCTGACAGACGAACCCGTGCGCGGCGGCTAGAACTTCACTTGGGCGTAGGCGGCATAGCTATTTTCGCTGAAGTCAGCGCCGCGCTTGAAATCCGCCCTGAGACCCATTGCCGTGGCCTTGCCCGAGGGCCCCGGAGCGCGGAACAGGTCGGCGCCGAGGCCCAGCGCAGCGTAGCCGCCGGTTTCATCGAGCGGCACCTGCGCCGAGCCGCCGGCAAGATCTGAAAACAGGGCGCTATCCGGCGCCAGTGGCTGGCCGTTGGCGAGCAGGCTTACAAACGGTGTGAAGGTGGTCCCGTCACCTAGCATAACGCGGGCGGCGACAGTGGCGCCGGCATAGACGTCGAGCGTCCCGTCGCTTGTCAGGCCGATCGCGCCAACGTCGGCAAAGTCTTCCGAATGGGACGAGGCGTTCGACGCGCGGAAGCCGACCTGGGGTGTAACGCTGACCGGGCCGAATGCGAGTTC
>DASZQY010000257.1:0-8963 GCA_035549395.1 Bauldia sp. | reverse complement strand
AAGGGCGGCCGCGTGAGGCTAAATGACTGATATTTTCAAGGAAGTAGACGAGGACATCAGGCGCGAGCAGCTGCACAAGCTGTGGGATCGCTTCGGCCCCTACGTCCTTGGTCTGGCCGTCCTCATCGTCGCCGTCACCGCTGGCTACCGCGGCTGGGTCTATTGGCAGGACCGGCAGGCGCAGGCGAGCGGCGACCGCTTCCTCGCCGCCGTGCAGCTCGCCGCCGACGGCAAGCATGACGACGCGATCAAGGCGCTGGAGGCGCTGACCAAGGACGGCCACGGCGCCTATCCGACGCTGGCGCGCTTTCGCATCGCAGGTGAGGAAGCCGACGCCGGCGACACCAACGGCGCGGTGAGCGAGTTCGACGCCATCGCCGCCGACAATTCGGCGCCGGCCGAGATCCGCAACATGGCGCGCCTGCGCGCCGCGCTTCTGCTCGTTGACACCTCGACGGTTGCCGACCTCAAGCAGCGCATCGGCGACATGGCGGCGACCGGCAACCAGTGGCGCGCCGTGGCGCGCGAGATTCTCGGCCTCGCGGCGTGGCGCACCGGCGATCTTTCTGCCGCACGCCAGTACTACAGCGACATCGCCAGCGACGTTGATGCGCCAAATGAGGCGCACCAGCGCGCCTCGCTGATGCTTGGCCTGATCGACGCCAAGCTCGGCCAGCCGGCGCCATCCGCAGCGGGCACCGCGGGCGCCGCGCCACCCGATGCCGGCGCCGCACCGGACGCCGGTCCGGCGGCGACTGCACCGCCGGCCCAGATGCCGGCGACGCCGTAGACCGGGAAACGGAATCCCGGCACAACGGTGGGCGCGTGATCGGCGCGTCCGCGCCGCGGAGCCAACCATGCCATCGCCGCACAGCCGGTTGAGGGTCGCTATTGTCGGGCGGCCGAACGTCGGCAAGTCCACCCTGTTCAACCGGCTTGTCGGTAAGCGTCTTGCGCTGGTCGACGATACGCCCGGTGTCACGCGCGACCGCCGCGAGGGCGAGGCGCGGCTGGCCGGACTCGACTTCACGGTGATCGACACCGCCGGCCTGGAGGAAGCCGGGCCGGCGAGCCTTGCCGGTCGCATGCGCAGACAGACGGAGGCAGCCGTGGCCTCCGCCGACGTCAGTCTTTTTATGATCGACGCGCGCGCGGGTGTCACCCCGCTCGACCGCCACTTCGCTGATCTTCTGCGCACCAGCGGGAGGCCGATCATTCTGCTGGCCAACAAGGCCGAGAGCCGCAAGGGCGAGGCGGGCGCGCTGGAGGCGTACGACCTCGGCCTCGGCGAGCCGATTGCGATCAGCGCCGAGCACGGCGAGGGCATGGGCGACCTCCGGGATGCGTTGGCAGTGTTCATGCCGGACGAGGATGACACGGCTTCCGAGGACGGGGATAAGTCGCGTGCCCTCAAGGTGGCAATCGTCGGCCGGCCCAACGCGGGAAAATCGACCCTGATCAACGCTCTGATCGGCGAGGAGCGGATGCTGACCGGACCGGAGGCCGGGATCACGCGCGACTCGATCGCGGTGGACTGGACGTGGCGCGACCGCAGCTTCCGCCTCTATGACACCGCGGGCATGCGCCGGAAGGCGCGCGTCGAGGAGAAGCTCGAGAAGCTCGCGGTCGGCGACGCCCTTCGCGCCATCCAGTTCGCCGATGTGGTGGTGCTGGTGGTCGATGTCCAGACGCCGTTCGAGAAGCAGGACCTGCAGATCGCCGACCTGATCGAGCAGGAAGGGCGCGCGGTGGTCATCGCCCTCGACAAGTGGGACACGGTCGAGGATCGCCAGAAGACGCGGCGCGAGCTCAACGAGATGGCGGACCGCCTGCTGCCGCAGATCGCGGGCGTGGCGCTGGTGCCGGTCTCGGGACTGACGGGCGAGGGCCTCGACAAGCTGATGCAGGCGATCGTCGATGCCGATGCGGTGTGGAACCGGCGCCTGACGACATCGCGCCTGAACCGCTGGCTGGCGAAGATGACCGAGCGCCACCCGCCGCCGGCGGTGGCCGGCCGCCGGCTGAAGCTGCGTTACGCGACGCAGGTCAAGGCGCGGCCGCCCACCTTCGTGATGTTCTGTTCGCGGCCGGACCAGCTGCCGGACGCCTACACGCGCTACCTGGTCAACGGGCTGCGTGCCGATTTCGAAATGCCCGGCACGCCGATCCGCCTGATGCTGCGCAAGGGAGAGAACCCGTTCACGGGGCGTCGGCCAGCTTCCAGGAAGTGAGTGCGCGCAGCGTCGGCGTCTTCTTGACCTGATGGCCGGCCATGCGGCGCATGAGGCGATCCAGGGTTTCGATGCCGGCGCCGACGTTGGCGCCCTTGTTCAGCATCACACATTCGGCCCGCGCCGCCATCGCGGCGTCGGTCATCTCGCCGCGCGAGGGCAGGCCGCTGCTCACCAGCCCGCTCAGCACCTCGGTCGCCCAGATCGCAGGGACGTGGGCCGCTTCGCACAGCCACAGTATCTCCTCCTGCATCTCGGCCAGGCGCTCGAAGCCGAGCTCGATCGCCAGATCGCCGCGCGCGATCATCACCGCCAGCGGCTGGCGCGAGGCGGCGGCGACCATGATCTGGGGCAGGTTGCGCACGGCGGCGGAAGTTTCGATCTTGGCGACCAAGCCCAGACGCTGCCAGTCCTTGCGCCGCTGCTTCAGCTCGTCCTGCAACAGCGCGACATGCGTCGCCGATTGCACGAACGAGTATCCGATCAGGTCGGCGTTGAGGGCAGCGAAATCAAGATCGCGCCTGTCCTTCTCGGTGAGGGGCGACAGCCCGAGATCGACGCCGGGAAAAACCAGGCCCTTCTCCGGCTTGAGCTTGAAGCCTTTCGGTGGGGTGGTCGCAACCTTGACGACGATGCCATGATACTGGCGGCGAGCGATGACGCCGGTGGCGGCGCCATCGTCCACCAGGACGCGGTCGCCGACCTTCAGGCGCGACAGGATCGCCGGCAGCGACACCGCGCACTGGAAAGGTGGGTCCACCAGCGAGGCGTCGATGGTTTCGGCAAGCAGGATCTCGTCGCCGGGCGTCACGCGATCGCGCACGCCGACGACAACCTTGCCGGTGCGCACCTTGGGGCCGGCAATGTCCATCAGCACGCGCACCTTCGGACTGGCGGCCCGCGCATTGGCGATCATCCTGGCCCATGCCGCCGGCCCGTCGTGGGCGCAGTTGATGCGAACCAGGTTGGCGCCTCGCTGAACCATGTCGCGCAGGACGGCCGGGTCATCCGCCGCGTTGCCGGACAGGGTCACCATGATGCAGCCGCTGCGGCCGGGAGGCGGGGCACCGAGAATCTCGTCGGCGTTTTGTCTGAGCAATCCCTCGCCGCGGAAGAACTGGCGCTCGCTTGGTGGCGGCGCCGCCATGGTGCGCCCCTGCGCCAGGTGGACCGCCGCCAGGACCGCATCGAGGGTGGCCATCACCCGGCTTTCGGAGCGGCCGATCGACGACAGGCCGAGCGCCATGAGGCGCCGCTGGAGCGGACGCAGGTCGGTCTGCCGAAGCTCCAGATAATGGGCGAGGTTGAGCGCGCTCGGCGCGAAGCGCCGCCGTACGATGGCAGGCCGCCAGCGGGTAAACTGCCGCCGGCCTTCATCGGACACTTTCCGGCAGAGCGCCGCGACATCCGGCTCCACGGCCGCCAGGCGTTCCGGCCAATCGCTGCGCATGTTCCGCTTCCTTCCGCGGAACGTGGCTAGCAGCCAATTGCGACAGCCGGTTTAACCTGGATCAAGCGGCGGCGGCTCGATCAGCGCCGTGGTAGTGCCGCGGGCGAAACTGAACACGACGCCGTTGTCCGTGTAGTCCGGCGACAGCATGCGCACGATGTCGGGCACGATCGCCTCCGGCGGCTTCAGCGTCATCGGATCCTCGCCCGGCATGGCTTCGGCGCGCATGCGCGTGCGCAGCATTCCGGGACTGAGCAGGTTGGCGGTGGCCCTGGTCGCGCGGAGCTCGCCGGCCCAGGTGCGGACCATGGCGTCGAGCGCGGCCTTGGACAGCGTGTAGACGCCCCAGAAGGGCGGCGCCGACCGCGTCACGCCGGACGTCACGAAGAGCGCGCGCCCGGCGTCGGAGGCACGGAGCAGGACATCGAGCGAGCGGATCAGGCGGTAATTGGCGGTGACGTTGACCGCCAGCACACGCTCGAACAGCTTCGGCTCGATATGGGCCACGGGAGTGATGGCGCCGAGCATGCCGGCGTTGCTGAACAGGATGTCGAGCTTGCCCCAGCGCTGGTGGATGGCGGCGCCGAGGCGGTCGATGGCGGCGAAATCCGTGAGGTCGAACGGGACGAGCGTCGCCGAGTTGCCGATCGCCTTGATCTCGTCGTCGAGCTCTTCCAGTCCGCCTACCGTGCGGGCAACCGCGACGATGTGCGCCCCCTCGCGGGCAAGGCCGAGCGCCGCGGCGCGGCCGATACCCCGCGACGCGCCGGTGACGACCGCGACGCGGCCTGCGAGCTTCGCCATCTTCGCGATCAGCCGGCTTCGGCGCGCAGCCGGAACTGCCGCACGTTATCGCCGCTCTCGCGGTCGGTCAGGCGGGTCGGATAGGCGCCGGTGAAGCAGGCGTCGCAGAATTGCGGCTGC
Organism: Bauldia sp.; assembly: GCA_035549395.1. GTDB lineage: Bacteria > Pseudomonadota > Alphaproteobacteria > Rhizobiales > Kaistiaceae > DASZQY01. The sequence goes on along the minus strand of DASZQY010000257.1, from coordinate 4,358 downwards.
TCGCTGTTGCGGCGCGCTTCGCCGACGGCGCGGTAGAGGCCGTCGATCGAGAGGAAGCTCAGACTGTCCACCTTGATGAAATCGGCGATCGCCGACAGCGACATGCGGTGCGCGATGAGCTGGGATTCCTCGGGCGTATCGACGCCGTAGAAGCAGGAATGCATCGTCGGCGGGCTGGCAATGCGCATGTGCACCTCGCTGGCGCCGGCGTCGCGGATCATCTTCACGATCTTCTGCGAGGTGGTGCCGCGCACGATCGAATCGTCGACCAGCACGACGCGCCGGCCCTGGAGCACGTCGCGATTGGCGTTGTGCTTGAGGCGCACGCCCATGTGGCGGATGGCATCCGACGGCTCGATGAACGTGCGCCCGACATAGTGGTTGCGGATGATGCCGAGATCGAAGGGCAGCCCGGCGGCCTCGGCAAAGCCGATCGCCGCGGGCGTGCCGGAATCGGGAACCGGCACCACCAGATCGGCGTTCGCCGGCGCTTCTCTCGCCAGCTCGGCGCCGATCTTCTTGCGCACGGCATAGACGCCGCGGCCCTCGACAGTGGAGTCGGGACGGGCGAAGTAGACGTACTCGAAGATGCAGAAGCGCGGCTTGCCGGCGGCGAACGGAAAGCTCGACTCGATGCCGTCGGTGGTGATGACGACCATCTCGCCCGGCCGGATGTCGCGAACGAAGCGCGCGCCGATGATGTCGAGCGCGCAGGTTTCAGAGGCGAGGATCGGGGCGCCGTCGAGATCGCCGAGGATGAGCGGGCGCACGCCGAGCGGATCGCGGCAGCCGATCATCTTCTTGGTGGAGAGGCACACCAGCGACCACGCGCCCTCGATCTTCTTCAGGGCGTCGACGATGCGGTCGACCAGCAGCGTTTTCTGACTGGTGGCGATGAGATGGAGAATGACCTCCGTGTCGGACGTCGACTGGAAGATCGAGCCGCGCTTCTGCAACTGCGACTGGAGGGCGAGCGCGTTGGTCAGGTTGCCGTTGTGCGCGATGGCGAAGCCGCCGCCGGAGAACTCGGCGAACAGAGGCTGGATGTTGCGTTCGCCGCTGCCGCCGTGCGTGGCGTAGCGGCAGTGACCGATGGCGCGGTCGCCGGTCAGCTTCTCCATGACCGAGCGATCGGTGAAGTTGTCGCCGACCAGGCCGACGCGGCGTTCGGAATGGAAACGCTCGCCGTCGTAGGTGACGATCCCGCCGCCTTCCTGGCCGCGGTGCTGGAGGGCATGGAGACCGAGCGCGGTGAGCGCGCCGGCGTCGTCGTGGCCGAAAACGCCGAAAACCCCGCACTCCTCGCGCAGCTTGTCGTCGAAGGGCAGGGTGGTCGCCTCGGTCATCGTCCGCATGGTGCCGCCTCAGTTACCGCCCGAGGTTCCCTGGATCAGGTTGTCCATGTTCTGGCGGGCGGTTGCATCATATGTAGGGCTGCCCGGCGTATCCGCAGTGGACGAAGTGCCGCTGCCGCTGTCGTCGGGCTGCGCGCTGTTGTCGCCCGCCGGGGGCGCGCCGCTGTCGTCCTTGTGAAAGAAGGCCATCAGCTTGGCCTCGGCATCCGGCGGCAGCGCGTCCATGAGACGCCCGCCCAGTGCGGTCAGGACAGGGGCCGATCTGGAGTCGGACACCCACGCCGGCGGCTTGCTCACCAGCCAATCGAAGAAGGCGAGCGCGATGACCAGCAGCAGCACGCCGCGTGCCGCCCCGAACAGCAGCCCGAAGATGCGGTCAACGGCGCCGACGCGGCTGTCGATGACGTAATCGGATATCTTGGTCGTGACGTAGCTGGCGACGATCACCGCGATGACGAAGACAACCGCGGCGGCGATGACCTTCGCGACGGTGTCGCTCTCGATGTACGGGCTGACCAGCGGCACCAGCGGCTTGTAGAGGAAGTAGGCGGCGCCGGCGGCGATGATCCACGAGGCGATGGAGAGAACCTCGCGGACGAAGCCGCGCACCATGGCAAGCAGCGCCGAGATCAGAACCACGATCAGGACGATGAGGTCGAGTAAGGTCAGGGCGCCAGTTCCCTTGAGTTTGCCGGCCTTAAGCCGCGCCGCGGCCACCTCCTAGCACGATTCTGAGACGAGGGGATTACCGGCGAAGGCGCCGACACGATGCCGGGCAAGCCCTTGCGACGGCTCGACTAATCCTCGCCCGGCTGCTCACGCGCCGCCGCGGCGATGAAGGCCACCAGATCGGCGAGCTGCGACAGCGGCCGCGTATTGGGTTCCGCCTCCTTGGCGGCCGGAAGGACGGCCGAGGCGAAGCCCAGTTTCTGCGCTTCCCGCAGCCGGGCGGGCGCGTGGCCGACCGGGCGGACGGCCCCCGACAGGCTGACCTCGCCGAAGTAGACGGCATCGGCCGGAAGGGCAACGTTGAGGCGCGAGGAGACGAGCGCCGCGGCGACCGCGAGATCGGCGGCGGGCTCGTTGATCCGAAGCCCACCGGCGACGTTGAGGTAGACGTCGCAATCGCCGAGGCGCACCCCGCAATGCGCCTCCAGCACCGCGAGCACCATCGCCAGCCGCGAGGAATCCCAGCCGATGACCGCCCGTCGCGGGGTGCCAAGCGGGGTGGGCGCGACCAGCGCCTGGATCTCGACCAGCAGAGGGCGCGTGCCCTCCATGCCGGCGAAGACGGCTGCGCCCGGGGTATTGGCGTTGCGCTCGCCGAGGAAGAGGGCAGAGGGATTGGCGACTTCGGACAATCCGGCGCCGGTCATCTCGAAGACGCCGATCTCGTCGGTCGGGCCGAAGCGGTTCTTGACCGCGCGCAGGATGCGGAAGTGATGGCCGCCTTCGCCCTCGAAGTAGAGCACGGCATCGACCATGTGCTCGACCACGCGCGGGCCGGCGATCTGTCCGTCCTTGGTGACGTGGCCGACGAAAATGACGGCGGTGCCGGCCTGCTTGGCGAAGCGGATGAGCGCCTGCGCCGAATTGCGGACTTGGGTGACGGTGCCGGGAGCGGAGTCGGCGGCGTCGGTCCACAGCGTCTGGATGGAATCGATGATGAGCAGGGCGGGCGCGGGCTCGGCGGCGAGCGTCGCGAGCACGTTCTCGACGCTGGTTTCGGCGGCGAGCTTCACCGGGGCGGCCGTCAGGCCGAGCCGATCGGCGCGCAGGCGGATCTGGGCGACGGCCTCTTCGCCGGAAATGTAGACGACGCGCTGGCCGCGATTGGCGAGCGCCGAGGCGACCTGGAGGAGGAGGGTCGACTTGCCGATGCCGGGGTCGCCGCCGACCAGCAGGGTCGAGCCGCGCACCAGCCCGCCGCCGGTGACGCGGTCGAACTCGGCGATGCCGGAGCGGGTACGCGGCGCTTCGTCGGTGGCGCCACGGAGTGCGACCAGATCGATGATACGGCCGCGGCCGCCGATGCGAGCGACCGGCCCGGCGCCGACGCCGGAGGTGCCGGCGGGCGATTCTTCGGCGAGGCTGTTCCACTCGCCGCAGTCGTCGCAGCGGCCCTGCCAGCGCGAGGAAACCGCACCGCAGTTCTGGCAGACGTACCGGATTTTCTCGCGCGCCGCCGACCGTGCCATGTGCCTGCCCCGATGTTCTTGTTATGTTCTACAGGAGAAAATGGCAGAGAACAAGGGGTTACGGAGACGGAGGCGCCGCTGGTTGGATATTCACAAACGCCGAGTACGACCTGCCGCGAAATCGGCAACCGCCAACCGCGCGATACCGTCCAGCCGACCGGACTTCGCGTCACGCTCAATGCACTGGTCAAACTGCGCCGCCTCGAAAACCGCGTACCACCGGCGGAATTTGGCCAGCTCCTCGGGTGCCAAGGACGAAATTGCTCTTTCGATTTCTTCGACTTTGGTCATCGGTTCATCCTACCAAATCCTCTTCTCCGCGTATGAAGCCCGCCGGCCTCTCCCCTTGTGGGAGAGGGTGAGGGGTTATGACCTCTCCGGAGAGGGCTTCCGGCCGTCGCTTACGCTCCGGCGTTCGTCGCTGAAAACATGTCACCGACATGTTTTCTTCGCTTCGCTCACCGCTCCTTACCCCCTCACCCCATTCGCCTAACTCGCGCTGCTCGTAAGGCTCATGGCCCTCTCCCTATGGGAGAGGGGAACGGCGCACCCCTCCGTTCTCGCGGCGCCGGGGCGTCCGAGCTTTGATCGTCACGTTGGCTCGGCCTGATGAGGGCCGAGGGAGGCGGGCGCCCGGCAAGTGCCGTGCGGGCAGTCCGCAAAATGGGGCGCTCGCCGAGCACCCGCCGCGGCGTTTCTCTTCCCGGCAGCCGGGCTTCGCCTTGTCGCGCCTGACCGGACATTGGCGTCCGGTCGGTCCGGCCGGATCCTTCCCGGCGGGACGGGCGCGGCGAGGCTTAAGCCT
>DASZQY010000256.1:0-2853 GCA_035549395.1 Bauldia sp. | reverse complement strand
AGCTTCTCACGACCCCCGGCACCGAGCCGATCATCGTGCGCTACCAGCGCTACGCCGGCGATACCGGCCAGCGCACGGCAATGGTGCAGGTGGTTCGGCTCACCGGCGGATTCCTGTTGCTGGTCGGCCGCGACATCGGCGAGCGCGAGCAGTTCCGCGGCATCATCACCAGCGCGCTGGCCTGGGCGCTCGTGCTGATGATCGGACTTGCCGCCATCAGCTATCTCTTCGTGAGCCGCAACGTGCTGAAGCGCATCGACTCAATATCGGCCGGCGCGCGGCGGATCATGCTCGGCGACCTGGCAGGCCGCCTCGAGATCGCCGGTTCCGGCGACGAGTTCGACCGTCTGGCGGAGAGCCTGAACGCCATGCTCGATCGCATCGAGCACCTGATCTACGGCATCAAGGACGTCTCCGACAACATCGCCCATGACCTGAAGACGCCGTTGACGCGGTTGCGCAACCGGGTCGAGGCGGCGCTGTCGGGACCGGCCGACGCGGCGCGCTACCGTGCGACGCTGGAATCGACCATCGAGGAATCGGACCAGCTCATCACCACATTCAACGCGCTGCTCAGCATCGCCCGCGTCGAGGCAGGATCGACCGATGGCGGAATGACGGAGGTGGACGCCAGCGCCATCGTCCACGACGTCGCCGAGCTGTACGAGCCGGTTGCCGATGAGACCGGCGTCGAACTGAAAGTCGAGACGCCCGACGCGGTCACGATAAAGGCAAGCCGGGAACTGCTCGGCCAGGCGGTAGCCAACCTGATCGACAATGCCTTGAAGCACGGCCGGCCCGACGACGGTGTGGGACGCATCGGCGTCAGCACGGCGAAGGAGGGCGAGACGCTGGTCATTCGCGTCGCCGACAACGGTCATGGCATTCCGGAAGCGGATCGCGAGCGCGCCCTGCAGCGGTTCGTGCGGCTGGAAAAGAGCCGCTCGGAGCCCGGAAGCGGGCTTGGCCTCAGCCTCGCCGCGGCCGTTGCGCACCTGCACAACGGCACGATCGAACTCGGTGACGCCAACCCCGGGCTCGTCGTGACCCTGCGCTTGCCGCTACACTGGGCGGATGGCGCGAAATCCCCGTAAAACTGCGAAGATCCTGCCTCTCGGCGACATGCTGCGGCCGCGAATCACGGCAGCGGCGGCTGCGCGCACCAAAGCGCGCATTGCGGAATTGGCGACCGCCGATACGGTCGGCAGGCTGAAGCCGTGGCTGGCGAAGGCGGCAGCCGCCGGCTTCCTCGGCTCGGTGATGGAATACGCGCCGTTTCTGCGCGACCTGATGCTGGATGACACGGCCCGCCTGGCATCACTGCTGGAGTGCGAACCTGACGAGCGCGCCTCGGCCGTTTCTGCCGAGACGTCCGCTGCATGGCGCGGCGCCAGCGAGACGGAGCTGATGGCGCGCCTTCGCAAGGGGCGGGCCGAGATGGCGCTCCTTGCGGCACTTGCCGATCTCGGCGGCGTCTGGGACGTCGATCGCGTCACGCAGGCCCTGTCGGCTTTTGCCGACGCGGCAGTAGGCGCCGCCGCGCGCTTTCTGCTGACGCAGGCCGCGGCCAACGGCGATCTGTTCGTCAGCGACGCCGACGCCCCGGACCAGGGCTCCGGCTGGGTCGTCCTGGCGATGGGCAAGTTCGGCGCCGGCGAGCTGAACTACTCGAGTGACATCGACCTGATCGTTCTCTTCGATCTGGAGCGGGCGAACGTCGCCGCCGGCCGCGACCCCGGCACCGTTTTCGTCAGACTGACCAAGCGTCTGGTGGCGCTGCTCCATGAGCGCACCGCCGACGGCTATGTCTTCCGCGTCGATCTCAGGCTGCGGCCCGACCCCGGATCGACCAACATCGCGATCTCCACCGAGGCGGCGCTGCTCTACTATGAGAGCCTCGGCCAGAACTGGGAGCGCGCGGCGCTCATCAAGGCACGTGCCGTCGCCGGCGACCGTCGCGCCGGTGACGTCTTTCTCGGCGAGCTCACGCCCTACATCTGGCGGAAGTACCTCGACTACGCCGCCATCGCCGACATCCATTCGATCAAGCGTCAGATCCAGGATCATCGCGGCCATGGCGAGATCGCCGTCGCCGGCCACAACATCAAGCTCGGCAGCGGCGGCATACGCGAGATCGAGTTCTTCGTGCAGACGCAGCAGCTGATCGCCGGCGGCCGCGACCCGGCGCTCCGCGTGCGTGGCACGATCGAGGCGCTTGCGGCCCTGGCTGCGGCGGGCTGGATCGACGCGGCGGCGCGCGACGAGCTCAGCGCGGCATACCGCTTCCTGCGCGAGGTCGAGCACTGCGTGCAGATGGTCGCCGACGAGCAGACCCACACGCTGCCGGCGGACGACGCGGCGCTCAGCGTGATCGCTTACATGGCCGGTTTTGCTACGACCGCCGCTTTCAGCGGTGCCCTGCTGAAGACGCTGGCCACGGTTCGCGACCGCTACGCGCGCTTGTTCGAGGCGGCGCCATCGCTGGCTTCGGCCGCGGGCGGCAGTCTTGTTTTCACCGGCGACGAAGACGACCCCGGCACCATCGCAACATTGAAGCGGCTGGGTTACAAGCGGCCGGAGGAAGTGACGCGCGCCGTGCGCGCCTGGCACCACGGCCGCTACCCGGCAACGCGCTCCGCCAGCGCGCGCGAGCGCCTGACCGAATTCGTGCCGCTGCTGCTGGAAACGCTCACGGCGCATGGCGACGGCGACGCGGCGTTCGCCGTCTTCGACCGTCTGCTCGCGCGCATGCCGGCCGGTGTCCAGCTTTTCGCGTTGCTGCAATCGAACCGGCAGCTGCTCGGCCTGCTGGCGATGGTGCTGGGCACGGCGCCGCGGCTGGCGGAAACCATC
>DASZQY010000255.1:0-6604 GCA_035549395.1 Bauldia sp. | reverse complement strand
GCGCGGTGAACTCGGTGAAGGCGGACGGGCCGGAGTTACTGGAGGAGATCAAGGGCACGGCGTGACTTGGTCACCGAAGGTCGTGGTGCTGTGCTTGGCCCAGCACTGACGGCCGGACAACTCAATCAGTGATGGCGAATCTACAACTTCCCCAAAGAGCTTGGGCTTCTCTCCTGGCAATCCGGCGAACGTCTTCCCATTCAACATTCCCGCCCGCTATGGCCAGTTGAAGTTTGCCCGCAATCCGTAACGTTCTGTCCAGAAGTGCTCCCTCATCCCCGTGATTCATTGGAGCGACGACAGACCGCCGCTCTTCGCGCGTGGATTCTAGCGTGTGAGCGAGATATTTGTTACGCGCGTTCTTGACGCTTCTGAGCGTCTCGGACTTTGCGATTTCGCGAAGTTCCGCGAGAGCTTCTTGCAAGACCGATCTGGCATTGTTTGCTTCGGTAGTTGCGTCCCTCTCTCGCATAATTGCCAAGGCTTCATCGGCAGCCTGCTTATCCGCGGGCGCCAGCTTGTCCTGCCCCACAAGCTCGATGTCGATCTGTAGCCAGTCTGACTTGGCTCTTGCACTGACTAAGTCGGGAATCTCGCTGTGGTCCAACAACGCATCGACAGTCAGAAGGCTGTAGTTGTCGAGCGACGGAAAGTCCCAGAAAGCGCAAATGCGAACGATTTCGTATCTCTGCATCGCGTCTTGAAACACGTTATAGGCGTTCGCCGCGTACGAGCGAGGGATCTGATCCCGCAAGGTTGGAGAGTATTGGATAATCTCGTTACTCTCGTGCAGATCGACCACATCGTGAAGATAGCTGCTTATTCGCCCGGCCTTTGTAGAGGCCATCTTTAGCCGTTGCGCGGGACTTAGTTCGTCAAAGATCGCCACGTTCTTTCCATCGCGACTCGCCAGTAGTGCGGGCGAACATACTCCCCAGGATCGGCGCGCGCGTTCGGTTCCACGCTGCCGTGTAACGCACGAACGGCGGCCGGTTGCCCGGCCGTCGCTGATGTCATCCGAAGGTGAACTGCGTGGCTAGGTGCAGACCCACTTGCCGTTGATCCACTTGCAGTTCTTGCCCGGCGGCTTGCCGTGGCTGAAGTTCTGGTCGTGGCTGTAGTTTTTGCCGCTGCTTCCCGAGCCGGTGCCAGTGCCGGAGCCGCTGCCGGTTCCGGAGCCGTTACCTGAACCGCTGCCGTAGCCGCTGCCGCTGCCCGAACCCTTATCGAACTTCTTGTACTTGTCGCTGTACTTCGGCGGCTTGCCACCGTTGGGCGGGTTGTTGTCGTTCTGGCCGCCGGTGAAGTTCGGCGGGTTTCCCGTGTATTTCGGCGGTTTGCCGGTGTACTTCGGCGGCGGCGGATTGTGGTTCTGGTTCTGCTGCCAGTAGTTGTCCCACTTGGACTTCTGGCTGAAGAACGGCTTGTGCTGGTAGTACGAATTCCAGTAGTTGCCGAAGTTGAAGGTGATGAACGGGATGCCGGTGTAGCCGCGGACCGGATAGCGGTGCGACTGGTAGCTCACCTGGAGGTAGGCCGACGACATCCAGCCACGGTTCGGGCCCCACGAGATGTCGCACCACGAGTCGTCGGACAGGCAGCCGTAAATGGTGATCGGCGAGCCGGCCGGGATGACGGTGATCGCCGGATAGGCGGTCGACGGACCGGACCGCTGGTTGACGTTGGCGGTGGTGAAACCGCTGAACGTCGCGGCCAGAACCGGCGTGGCGCAGAGGGCAACGAGCCCGAGACCGGCCACAGCGGCAAGATGCAGTTTCTTCATCGCATTCCTCTTGAGCATCGATAAATCGCCGAAAGTTGAGACGTTTGAGACGGCGGCTTTGTTCCAGCGGCGCTGGTCAGAGCAAGCGGATATGGCAAGAACGAGACGGAGGAAGCCGAACCGCGCGGAAGCGCGGAAACGGCTCTAGGCAAGCGCGCGCCGGAACGGCGCCGCAGGATAGACGCCCAGTATCCGTAATTCTGCGGTGAAGAATTCCAGCTCCTCCAGCGCGAGCTTCAGCGGCCGATCGGAAGGATGCCCTTCGACGTCGGCGTAGAACTGGGTGGCGGTGAACTGGCCGTCGAGCTGATACGATTCCAGCTTGGTCATGTTGACGCCGTTGGTGGCGAAGCCGCCGAGCGCCTTGTAGAGGGCGGCGGGCACGTTGCGCACGCGGAAGACGAACGTGGTGATGACCAGGCCGCTGTTCGGCGAAGTGCGCTCGTCCTTGCCCGAAAGGATGACGAAGCGGGTGGTGTTGTGCGCGGCGTCCTCGACGTTGGCCTTGAGGATGTCGAGGCCGTAGATCTCGGCGGCGATGGCGGGCGCGAGCGCGGCGCGCGTCTTGTCGCCGGCCTCCGCGATCTCGCGCGCGGCGCCGGCGGTGTCGCCGGCCACGACCGCCTTCCAGCCGTGCCTGCGGATGATCTTGCGGCACTGGCCGAGCGCGTGGATGTGGCTGTGGACGCTCTCGATGTCCTTCAGGCTGGCGCCCTTCAGCGCCATCAGATTGAAGTGGATGGGCAGGAAGTGCTCGCCGACGATGTGCAGGCCGGATTCGGGCAGCAGGTGGTGAATGTCGGCGACCCGGCCGGCGAGCGAGTTCTCGATCGGGATCATGGCGAGGTCGGCCTCGCCCTTCGTCACGGCGGCGAAGCAATCCTCGAAGGTCGGGCAGGGGACCGCGGTGGCCTTGGGGTAGACCTCCTCGATCGCCAGGTGCGAATTGGCGCCGGGTTCTCCCTGGAACACGATCTTCTTGGGCATTTTCAGCAGGCTCCCACCGGGTGGTGGGGGCGATTTAGCAGGGATCGGCTCCCTTTACGACAGGGCGCTGCGGTCAGCTTCCGCCGTCCGGGGCGCCCGGCCGGAACGAGCCCATGATGTCGTTCACCGTGTCGGAGATGACCGCCCACACGGTCTCGAAGCTCTCGGCATTCACGGCCTCGGCCGTGTGATCGAGCAGGAAGAAGCGCAGGCGCGCGTGGCCGACGACACCGGCGCCGATGCGTTCCTCGATCTCCACGTAGGACGTGCCGTCGCCGAGCCTGCCGGAGGTGCGGCTGAGGATGGTGTAGGGCTGGCCGGCCGCCAGGAACATCTTGGCGCGATAAGCGACCACCTGGTCGACGAGGTGCTCGAGATCCTGGCTCCAGGCCGTGGCGACATGGACCCCGATCAGCACCTGCGTCGGGTTTCCGGTCATGAACCGCACATCCGCCGGATTGCTGTCGTCGATGGTCCAGTCGCCGGGCACGGTGATCGACCAGCCGTACTGCTGGCTGCGGTAAGTCTGCGAGGCGGGCTGGGGGGCGGGCTGCGGACCGGCCGCGGCGACGCTCACCGAGACGAGCACCGCGATCGCGGCGAGCACCAGCACGACCAGGCGATGGTGGCGGGCCCTGTCAGCTTCCCTGCGGTCCATGGACGTCGCTCCTTTCACGGCGATGGCGGCGAAGTGTTCGCAATGGCGTCGCGCGGCTCGGCCGCCGCCGCCTTCGGCGTCAGCTCGCCGGCGCCGATCCACTGCAACGGAGCGCCGCAGATCGTGGCGCGCGGCGTGCATGGCGCGGCGGCGAGCGCCACGGTGCCGTTGGGCTGGAAGGAATCGAGGATCGCCTCGAAGGCCGGGTCGAGCACGACCCACATGTCGGTGAAGGTGTCGGCGACGAGCACGAAGGCCGTGCCGCGGAGCAGGAAGGCGCGTTCGCGCCAGTGCAGCGCCTCGCTGTTCGAGGTGCGGTATTCCGTCTCGATGTAGGGCGTGCCGTCGGCAAGCTTGCCATGGATGCGGCCGAGAACGGTGTAGATCAGATGGCGTTGTGCGAAGGTCGCGGTGCGCACCACGTCGACATTGTCGGCGAGCTCCTCGAGCGATCCGAAATCCGCGTGTGCGGAGCTGATCGTGACGAGGCCGGGCATCGAATCGGGCGGGAGGAGGGCGACAAAGTCCGACTTCCGCTGGATCACCAGCCAGTCGTCCGGGTAGGCGATGCTCCAGCCAAAGTCCCGGTTGCGATACGTGAGGCTGGCCGCGTCGGCAGAGGCGACCGGCGCCGCCAGCGCGAGGAGCAGCGGGACGAGGGCGAACGGCGAGAGGACGCGCATGGTGGGCTCCGATTGCGGAGCAACAATCGCGCGAGGAAGAATTGCTGGCCTTGACCTGCCGCAACCGGCGGCAGGGACAGCCTCAGAGCAGGGGCGGGACGGAGAGCATGGCGCGGGCGCGCTCGAGATCGGCCGGCGTGTCGACGCCGAGCGGCACCGCGTCCACGATCGCGGCGTCGACGCGCATGCCGTTTTCCAGTGCGCGGAGCTGCTCCAGCTTCTCGCGCAGCTCGAGCGGCGAGGGCGGCAGGCTGACGTAGCGCTCCAGCGCCGCGCGCCGCCAGGCATAGAGCCCGATGTGGTGGTAGAGCGGGCCCTCGCCGTAAGGCGCGGTGGCGCGCGTGAAGTAAAGGACGCGCAGGATCCCGGCATCCTCCTCGGTGAGATTTGCCGGGCTGCCGACGACCTTCACGACGTTGGGGTTGGTCTTTTCGTCCTCGCGCGTGATGAGCGCGCAAACCGTGGCGAGATCGACCTCGCGCTCCGCGAGCGGCGCGATCGCGCCCTGGATGGTGGCGGCCTCGACGGTCGGGATGTCGCCCTGGACGTTGACCACGATGTCGGCCTGGGAGCCGAGGATGGTCAGGGCTTCATGGATGCGCGAGGTGCCGTTGGGATGGTCGGGGCGGGTCATCACGGCTTCGCCGCCGGCGAGTTCGACGGCCGATGCGATGGCGAGGTCGTCGGTTGCGACAACGACGCGGCCGACAGCGGCCTCGGCGGCGCGCCGCCAGACATGGACGATCATCGGCACGCCGCCGATGTCGGCCAGCGGCTTGCCGGGCAGCCGGGTTGCGGCCATCCGGGCCGGGATCATGACAATGGTTCCAGACATGGGAAGGCGCTGCCGATTCGATGAGAAGCCGCCGCCGGACGGTGGCAAAAAGTCCCAATTTCCCGCCGTTTATACGGGTTGCACTGGAACCGTTAAAGCCTGTACTAAGTTGGCTCCCGCACGTTCACGATCCCGACTTCACTGACAGCCAGGGCCGAGCCGAGGACTGATGGACTCCTTCGAATTCAACAAGATCGCCGGCGCCATTCTTGGCACCGCCCTCGGCGTCATGGCCCTCTCGATCATCTCCGAGGCGATTTTCAGCGAGGGTGAGCCGGCCAAGCCGGGCTACGAGATTGCCGTCGCCGAGACGCCGGCCGCCGGCGCCCCGGCCGCGCCGTCAACCGAGGAGCCGATCGCGGTGCGTCTGGCCAAGGCCGACGTCGCCGCCGGGCAGAAGGCTGCGGCAATCTGCTCGTCGTGCCACACCCTGGGCAAGGGTGAGCCGGCGAAGGTCGGCCCGAACCTTTATGGCGTCGTCGGCGGGCCGGCCGCGCACATGGAAGGCTTCTCCTATTCCAAGGCGATGGAAGCCAAGCGCGCCGCGGGCATGACGTGGACCTTCGAGAATCTCGACCAGTTCCTGACCGCGCCGCAGGCCTTCGTGCCTGGCACGGCGATGGGCTTCGGCGGTTTCGGCAAGCAGGCGCAGACCCGCGCCAACGTCATCGCGTACCTGCGCACCCTGTCGGACAACCCGGTGCCGCTGCCGGCGCCGGATGCAGGCGCCGCGGCCCCCGCCGACACCGGCGGGGCGGCTGCGCCGGCCGCCGGCGGTTCGGCCCCGGCGGCGGGTGCGGCTCCGGCCGCGCCGGCTGAGGGAACGGCTCCGGCCGCCCCGGCTACGGGCTCCGCGCCGGCAAGTCCTCCCGCTGCTCCGCCCGCTGCAGGCGCGACACCGCCAGCCGACGCCACGACGCCGCCGGCCAATCCCCCGGCCGCCCAGTAGCGGTCCGCGCAGGTGGCGCCGGCGAGCGCCGCCTTAAATTTTCGTCAGGTTGGCCCGATCGGCCCCGGAACGGCTATTGCTAGGCCGTGGCCGAGGGCGTGCTTGCGCCCTTATTATGCCGCCAGGGGCCCTGAACAATGGGCGAGGGCGGCCGCGAAAAGGATGCGCCGATGCACGCGCTGCTGAGACTTGCCATCGCTGCCGGGGTGTTGGCTGCAGCACCGGCGCTTGCCCTGGCTGACGACGCACCGGCGGCCGACGCCAGTTCGGCAGCGCCGGCAGCCGCGCCGAAGATCGACCTTGCCTCGCTGCCGCCGCCCGGCGACTGGCTGCCGGCGACCTCGATCCTCGACCAGCCGCATTACCCGGCGGGCTTCACCCACTTCAACTACGTCAACGTGAACGCGCCCAAGGGCGGCAGCGTGCGCCTCAACGCGCTCAACCAGACGTTCGACACGCTGAACCCGATCCTCGACAAGGGCACCGCAGCCGACGGCCTGGGCCTGATCTACGATACCCTCATGAGCCAGGCGGTGGACGAGGCCGACATCGCCGGGTCGTATCCCGATATCGCCAACGCGCTGCGCTATCCGGCCGACCTGTCGTACGTGACGTTCCGCATCGACCCGAATGCCAAGTGGCACGACGGCGTGCCGATCACCGCCGACGACGTCGTGTGGACCTTCGACAAGTCGGTCGAGCTCAACCA
>DASZQY010000254.1:0-4343 GCA_035549395.1 Bauldia sp. | reverse complement strand
CACCGTCACCTTCGCCGGGCGCGAGATCACCAACGCGCTGCCCGATACGCTGGTGCCGCTCGGCCTCAGCTACGTTCCGCAGGAGAAGAACGTCTTCCCGTCGATGACGGTGAACGAGAACCTCGAGATGGGCGCCTTCGTCCGCCGCGACGATTTCTCGGATTCGCTGACCTCCGTCTACGACATGTTCCCGCCGCTGAAGGAAAAGCGGAGACAGAAAGCCGGCGAGCTGTCCGGCGGCCAGCGCCAGATGGTCGCCATGGGCCGCGCCCTGATGAGCCAGCCCAAGCTGCTCATGCTCGACGAGCCGTCGGCCGGCCTTTCGCCGCGCTACGTGCTGGAAATCTTCGACACCATCATGCGCATCAACAAGGCGGGCGTCGGCATCCTCATGGTCGAGCAGAATGCCCGCCAGGCACTCGCCTTCGCCACACGCGGCTTCGTGCTCGCCGCGGGCAAGAACCGCTACACCGGCACCGGCAAGGAACTGATCGACGACCCTGAGGTCGCGAAGAGCTTCCTGGGGGGTTAGCTCCGCATGGACCAACTGATCTTCTTCATCAACAAGGTGCTGGTAGCCGGCGTCGTGCTCGGCTCGATCTACGCGCTCGGCGCCGTCGGCGTCACGCTGATCGCGGGCATCCTGCGCTTCTCCCATTTCGCCCACGGCGACATGATGACGATGGGCGCCTTCATCACGTTCCTTTTCGCCATCATCGCCACCAACATGGGCGTCCACCTGCCGCTGCCCACCGGCTTCGTCGTCTTGCCGCTCGGCGCCGTGGCCACGGCGCTGATCGCGCTTGGCATCGACAAGGTGTTCTACGCGCCGCTGCGACGACGAGGCGTGGCGTCCGTGACGCTGCTCATCGCGTCGATCGGCGTCACCATGATGCTGCAGGGCCTCATTCGCCTGTTTGCCGGCGCCGACACGCGCACCTTCTTCGAGCATGAGCCGAAGGAGATCTACCGCATCGATCTGTCGTTCCTCGGCGGCACGCGGCCGGTCATCATCACGCAGCCCGAGGCTCTGATGATCCTGGTGGTCGTCGTCATCGTGGTGGCGCTCCACCTGTTCCTGTCGCGCTCGCGCCTCGGCAAGGGCATGCGGGCCATGGCCGACAATCCCGATCTCGCCCAGGTCTCCGGCATCAACACCCAGCTCGTCATCCGCATCACCTGGCTCATCGCCGGCGCGCTGGCCTGCGTCGGCGGCACCATGCTGGCGCTCGACGTTTCGCTAAAGCCCGACCTCGCCTTCAACATCATCCTGCCGATCTTCGCCGCGGCGGTCGTCGGCGGTCTCGGCCAGACCTACGGCGCCATCGCCGGCGGCTTCCTCGTCGGCTTCGCGGAGGAACTCGGCGTCTTCGACTGGTCGGTGTTCACGCGGCCGCTGAAGGGCGTGCTGCCCGATTGGCTGACCGGCGCCTCGAATCTCGCACTGGTGCCTACCGAATACAAGCTCACCGTCTCGTTCGTCATTCTGGTCATGGTCCTGCTTATTCGGCCGACCGGCATCTTCAAGGGCACCGAGACATGATCCGCCGTCTCCTGCTGACCTATGTGGGCCTCGTCGTCTTCGTTGTCGTCGTCGGGCTCATCCAGGGTCCCGCCAACATCTTCCTGCTGCTGGACCAGGCCGCCGCCTACGCGCTTATCGCGCTCGGCCTCAACATCACCTTCGGCTACGGCGGCCTGTTCAATCTCGCCATCATGGGCCTCATGATGATCGGCGCGATGGGCATGACCTCGCTCACCGCCGGCATCAACGAGGCCTTCTGGCACTCCGACGAACCTGTCCTGATCCTGCGGGCGCTGCTGGTCGCGGTCATCGGCGGGCTGGTCATCGCTCTCGCCCACATCGTCCCGAAGCGCTATGGCGTGCCTGGCCGCTGGCGCTTCTGGATTTCGCTCGTGGCATGGTTCGGCGCCTATCTCGCCTACCGCATCCATATCGATCCGGCGGCCTCACTGGTCGAGGAAGGCAACGGCTGGGTTGGCGGCCTTGGCATGCCGGCTATCGCCGGCTGGGTCGTCGGCGGCATCCTGGCCGGCATCATCGCGTGGATCATCGGCCGCATCTCGCTCGGCCTGCGCTCCGATTATCTGGCAATCGCCACCATCGGCATGTCGGAAATCATCCGCGCTTTCGTCAAGAACATGGACTGGCTGACCCACGGCACGCTGACCGTCACGCCGCTGCCGTGGCCGGTTCCGCTGCCGCAGGATTTCCAGGCCGGCGGCGCCGGCATCACGGCGTCGTTCATCTATGCGCGCGGCAGCTTCTTCATCCTGATGATCGTGCTGCTGATCCTCGCCGTCTTCCTGGTCGAGCGCGCCTATCTCGGTCCCTGGGGCCGCATGATGCGCGCCATCCGCGACAACGTCGTCGCCGCGAGTTCGATGGGCAAGGACACCACATCGCGCCAGCTCGAAATTTTCGTTTTCGGCGCGGTGCTCATGGGCATCGGCGGCGCCGTCCTGGCGACCTTCGGCCAGATCTTCGACCCGTCCGGCTACCAGCCGATCGATTCGACCTTCCTGGTCTGGGTCATGGTCATCGTCGGCGGCATGGGCAACAGCTACGGCGCCGTCTTCGGCGCCATCGGCATCTACATGGTGTGGGTGCTCGCCGATCCGGTCAGCCACGTCGTCTTCAACCAGATCAGCGCGTGGAGCACGAGCATCGGCTGGCCGGCGATCCCCGACATCGACACCCGCGCGTCGCAGATGCGCGTTTTCGTGCTCGGGCTGGTGATTACCCTGGCGCTCCGCTATGCGCCGCGTGGCATCCTGCCGGAAGTCATCCGCCGCCACGACTAGCGCCGCTGGCGATTTCTCTTAGCGGCAAAAAAGAAGCCCGGGATTGCTCCCGGGCTTCGTCATTGGATGATGCAGGTGCGCTTACTTCGACGGCAGGTCGATCGGGCCGATCGTCACGAAGTGGCCGTCCTTGACGTCGAGCTCCGCGACCAGGCCGGCGACGTCGCCGTTCTTGTCGAAGTCCACCGCGCCGGTGGCGCCGTCATAGTTGACGTCCTTGCCGGCGGCCAGGAGGTCCGCGGCCTTCTTCCACTCGCCGGGCAGGATCTGCT
Source organism: Bauldia sp. (assembly GCA_035549395.1). Classification (GTDB taxonomy): domain Bacteria; phylum Pseudomonadota; class Alphaproteobacteria; order Rhizobiales; family Kaistiaceae; genus DASZQY01. Next base: position 1,245 of record DASZQY010000254.1, on the reverse strand, counting down.
CGCCCGAGCCGCTCGTCACGGCGCGCACCGCGGCCGGAAGGCCCTCGGTCTTGCCACCGTTCTTGGCCAGTGCCAGCGCGAAGATGAACGCCGCGTCGTACGACTCAGGCGTATAGGTCGCCTTGGGGTCGACGCCGCCGGCGGCGGCCAGCTTGGCGAACGCGTCCGGACCAGCGCCGGTCGCCGTACCCGGGTGCACGCCGATCATGCCTTCGACCGCCTTCGTGTCGATGCCCTGGAACAGCGAGTCGTCGGTCATGCCGTCGCCACCGACGTACTTGTCGAAGTCGCCGCTCTCGACCGCCTGCTGCAGGATCGTATGACCCGAACCGTTGGCGTAGGCGATGATGACGAGGTTGCGCGTGCCGGCCGCCGAAATCTGGCCGAGCTCGGCGCGGTAGTCGGCCTTGCCGTCCTCATGGGCGACGTTGGCAGAGACCTTGCCGCCGTCCGCGGTGAACGCATCGGCCAGCGACTGGGCGAGACCCTTGCCGTAGTCGGTGTTGATGTAGGTGATGCCGATGTCCTTGATGCCCTTCTGCGTCAGCAGGTAGGCGAGCGCCTGGCCGTTGTAGGCGTCCGACGGAGCTGTGCGGAAGAACAGGTCCTTGTCGTCGATGGTGCTCAGCGTCGGAGCGGTGGCCGACGGCGAGATCATCGTGATGCCGGCCGGGATGGCGACGGTGTTGGCAACCGCGATCGTCACGCCCGAGCACATCGCACCGACGATGCCGACCACCTTGTCGGTATTGACCAGCTTGTCGGCGGCGGCGGTAGCGCTGGCGGCGGTGATGCACGTGTCGTCAGCGACGTCGGCATCGATCTTGCTGCCATTGATGCCGCCCTGGTCGTTGACTTCCTGAAGGGCGAGCTTGGCCGAGTTGACCATCGGCGGCGACATCGCTTCCAGCGGGCCTGTAAGGCCGAGCAGGATGCCCAGTTTGAGATCGTCGGCAAACGCCGGTGCGCTGAGCGCGCCGACGGCAACCGCCGCAAGCAGCACAGTCTTGATATGACGCATGAGTTTCCCTCTTGAAGTTCTCACGTGCGAGGCTGCGTAAAACCAAAGGAATCCCGCAGCCGGCATGAGTTTCGCGGGGAGCCCCAGCCCCCCGTTGAGCCGCACAATTACTCATTCTGCGTCAAGAGTCACCAGCCCCAGCAATTTTGGCGATGCCAAGGGTTAGCAGCGCACATTCACTATGCTTTACGCGGCGCTGCCGGAATTGTAGGCATCAGGGGATG
>DASZQY010000253.1:0-2778 GCA_035549395.1 Bauldia sp. | reverse complement strand
ACGCTCATCGGCTCCCGCACCCGCGGCAGCGCCAGATGCGAGTCGAGCTCCGTATCGCCGTGACCGGGAAAATGCTTCGGGCAGGCGAGCACGCCGGCAGCCTGCAGCGCGTCGATGTAGGCCGTCGCCGCGATCGCAACTTCTTCCGGGTCTGATGAGAAGGAACGGTCGCCGATCACCGGATTGCGCGGGTTGGAAGCGACGTCGACGACCGGCGCGAGGTTGACGTTGATGCCGAGCGAGCCGAGTTCGATCGCGGTCGCCGCCCCGACCGCGCCCGCCTGTTGTGCCCAGCGGTTGGCAGCGGCGAAGCGGGTGATCGGCGGCGGCGTGCGGACGACCCGGCCATGCTCGTGATCGATCATGAGCAGGAAGTGGCTGGTCTCCAGGCATGCCGCGATTTCCGCGATCAACTGTTCGTACGCCGCCAGCCATTCGTCATAGACCAGGCCGCGCCGGAAGTTCGCGCTGAACAGCACGACGCCTGCCGGCTTCAGCTCCGCCAGCAGGCGCCGGTCGTGATCGCTTAAGGTCGTCGTCGGCTGCAGGCCGATGACGAAATGCTTGCCGTAGTCCGCCGCTGACCCGCGATCCATGTGCTCATCCCTTCAGCCGGCGACCGGGATAGCACAATCGACCACGGTCGAAGTCGTTACCTGCGCGTCTTCGCCAGCCGCGCCGGCGCGTCGCCTTCCCGTATCTCGAGCCACATCGCGTTGAGCACGGCAAAGGCACACGCGAAACCGGCGCCGAGTACCCAGGTGAAATACCACATCGCTCAGGCTCCTCTCAGTAGCTGTGCAGGCTTGGGTTTTCGATCGCCGCGGCCGTGACGCGGCCGCGCAGCACGCGGTAGACGATGCCGGTGTAGATCAGGACGATCGGCAGGAAGATGATCGTCGCGATCAGCATGATCATCAGTGTGAGCTGGCTCGACGAGGCATCCCACACCGTCAGGCTGGACGCCGGATCGAGCGACGACGGCAGCAGGAACGGGAACAGGCTGAGCCCGGCCGTGGCGATGATGCCGGCGACGGTGAGCGCGCTGGTCACGAACGCCAGCCAGTGGCGGCTGGTGCGCAGCAGCAGCACCGTCGCGATGCCGGCGACATAGACCAGCACTGGCGCCACGATCGTCCACGGGTGCGCGCTGTAGTTGGCGAGCCAGGCGCCGTGCGCCGTGGTCACCGTCTTCAGCAGCGGGTTGGAAGGCCCGGCAAGATCGATCGCGCTGGTGATGGTATAGCCGTCGATGCCGACCGCCAGCCAGAGGCCGGCGAGCGCAAAGAGCACGAGCGCCGCGATGCCGGCGATGCTCGCCGCCTGCGCTGCCCGTGACGCGACCGGCTCCGCCGCCTTGGCCGCCAGCCACGAGCCGCCGTGCATGACCAGCATCGCGACGCTGATCAGCCCGGAGAGCAGCGCGAACGGCGTCAGCAGGCCGAACAGGTTGCCGTCGTAGGTCATGCGCAGCGTATCGTCGAAACGGAACGGCGCGCCGAGAAACAGGTTGCCGAACGCCACGCCGAAGATCAGCGCCGGCACCAGCCCGCCGACGAACAGCGCCGCGTCCCAGACGTTGCGCCACCGCCGGCCACCGAGCTTCGAGCGGAACTTGAAGCCGACCGGGCGCAGGATGAGCGCCAAGAGCACCAGGAACATCGCGAAGTAGAAGCCGGAGAAGGCGACCGCGTAGAGCGCCGGCCAGGCGGCGAAGATCGCGCCGCCGCCGAGGATCAGCCACACCTGGTTGCCTTCCCAGACCGGGCCGATGGTGTTGATGGCGATGCGGCGCTCGGTGTCGGTGCGTCCGACGTACGGCAGCAGCATCGCGGTGCCGAGATCGAAGCCGTCGAAGATCGCCAGCCCGATGAGCAGGATCCCGAGGAGCGCCCACCAGATGAGGCGGAGAATTTCGTAGTCGAGCATGGTCGCCTCCTTATTCGGCCGGAATCATGTTGGGCACGGCAGTGCCCGTCTCGGAGAACTCGTCCGGCCCGGCCTTGATCGCCCTCACCATCAGGAAGACGTCGACGATGGCGAGCGTCGTGTAGAAGACAATGAAGCCGATCAGCGTCGTCGCCACGTTGCCGGCCGAGATGCTGGACACCGCCATGAAGGTCGGCAGCACGCCTTCGATCACCCACGGCTGCCGTCCGACCTCGGCCACGATCCAGCCGAGCTCGGCGGCGATCCACGGCAGCGGCAGCGTGACGAGCGCCACCCACAGGAACCAGCGGTACCGCGTCAGCCAGCGCTTGGAGGCGAGGAAGAAGGCGAAGGCGAACAGCGCGATGAAGTAGAAGCCGAGGCCGACCATGATGCGGAACGACCAGAACAGTGGCGACACCGCCGGCACCGTGCTCCACGCCGCCTGGTCGATGTCCGCCGGCGTCGCGTTCTCGATGTCGGCGCGCGTCTTCTTCAGGAGCAGCGCATAGCCGAGATCGTCGGCATGCGCCTCCAGCGTCGAGCGAAGATCGGCGTTGGTGCGGTCGCTGCGCAGTTTCTGCAGGGCGTCGTAGCCCACCAGTCCCGACGCGATCCGCGTCTTGGCCTGATCGACGAGATCGACGATGCCGGGAACCTGCTGGTTGATCGACCGCGTCGTGATCAGGCCGAGCAGCCACGGCACCTGGACGGCGTAATCGGTATGGTGGGTCTGGCTGTTGGGCAGCCCGAACACCGTGAACGGTGCCGGCGCGGCTTCCGTGTCCCACATCGATTCGATCGCCGCGATCTTCATTTTCTGGTTGGCGGTCGCCGTGTAGCCGCTCT
>DASZQY010000252.1:0-1676 GCA_035549395.1 Bauldia sp. | reverse complement strand
GGATTGTCGATCGGGCCGATCTGCAGCTCGATGGCGCGGGTGTCGTGGAATTCCTCGGCCAGCGGAATGTCCTTCCAGCCGAACTTCGGCGCGCCCATGTCGACGGCGATCGTCTCCGCCTTGCCGGTGGCGAAGGCGCGGAGCAGCCCGGCGTTGGTCTCGATGGTGGCGGCGTCCTTGCCGCTCTCGCCCATCAGCAACCAGCCAACGCAGCGCGTGGCGTTGCCGCAGGCGTCGACCTCGCCGCCGTCGCGGTTGTGGATGCGCATGAAGGCGTCGGCATGCCTGGGCGAGTGCTCGAGCGTGATCATCTGGTCGAAGCCGATGGCGCCGGGCGCGCCCAGCTCGCGGATCGCGATCGGCGAGAGCGCGACCGGCTGCTCGCGCGCGTCAAAGACGATGAACTCGTTGCCGAGCCCGTTCATCTTGCGGAAGGGAATGGCGGAAGCGCCCATGATCGTCGAAAGCCGGCAGTCGCAAAGTCCTTGGATTTCGCCATGTATATGGCGGATCGGGGGCCAAATTGCCAGTCGCCGCTCGCGCCGCCGTAACGACCGCCTCACCGTCAATTGAGTCCGCCGTCAGCGGCCAGCGCCTATATAACGATCAGCGAACAAATCCCTGGGAGACAAACAACCATGGCATCGGGTTCCTCGCGCCGGTCGTTCCTGCTGTCGTCGGCGGCCATCGCCGGCCTCGGCGCGGTCGGCCTGTCGCGCTTCGCCTTCGCCGACTACGGCGAGACCATCGTCGGCGTGCCGGGCAAGGTGAAGATCCGCAAGTTCAGCGACGACGGCAAGGATCTCGGCGTCGTCGAGATGGACAAGGTCGTGAAGACCGAGGACGAGTGGAAGAAGCAGCTGGCGAACGCGCCGGGCACCCTTGACGAGCAGGGCACGACCGCCTTCATCGTCACCCGCCAGGAAGGCACCGAGTACGCCGGCACCGGACCGTATTCGGAAAGCTTCGACGCCGGTCTCTACCGCTGCATCTGCTGCGACAACGCCCTCTATTCCAGCGACACCAAGTTCGATTCCGGCACCGGCTGGCCGAGCTTCTACAAGCCGATCGCGGAGGAAAACGTCGTCCAGAACGTGCCGCAGCAGGGCGGCTACAAGGTTTCGTGCGCGCTGTGCGACGCCCACCTCGGCCACGTCTTCAATGACCGGCCGGACCAGCCGACGGGGCTGCGCTACTGCATGGACGGCGTCGCGCTGCGCTTCATTCCGGCGCCGGCCAAGCCGGCGTAGGCCGCCATCTTCCTCTCTCAGGAGCCGATCCCCATGGACCGCATCCGCTCACTCGTTGCTTCCCGCTTCTCGTCGCGTTTTTGGGCCGGTGCGTTGCCGGTGCTGGCCATCGGCCTGGTCGCGGGCTTCCTCGGCGTCCAGCGCAGCGCCGCCGAGGGCGCGGTCGTCATTCCGGCCCCCGCCGTCGACGAACCGGCGGGCGGGCTGGAGACGGCGTACTTCGCCGGCGGCTGTTTCTGGGGCGTGCAGGCCGTGTTCGAGCACGTGAAGGGCGTCGAGAGCGCGGTCGACGGCTACGCCGGCGGCCATGTGGCCAACCCGACCTACGAGGAGGTCGGCATGGAGCAGACCGGCCACGCCGAGACGGTGAAGGTCGTGTTCGACCCCAAGCAGGTATCGTACGGCACGCTGCTCCACGTGTTCTTT
>DASZQY010000251.1:0-20964 GCA_035549395.1 Bauldia sp. | reverse complement strand
CTATTAGAGCAAGCCACTTGGCCAGGGCAAGGTTGGCGCCACGATCCAGGCGCGCGCCGTTGTCGCGACCGCCCGAACGTCGTCAGAGCCGCCGCACCGAAGAGGGGTGGCCGCTGCCAGCTTTCTCGATGCGCTTCACCGCAGCCGCGAGCGCTTCGATGACGACGCCCGTGTGCCAGCCGCTGGCGTGGATCATGTACTCGCCGTCGATCAGGATACCGACGTGTCCGCGCCAGAAGACGAGATCGCCACGGTGGAGCGGCGCGCTTGCGCCTCCTTCGACGGCGTGGCCGAGCTCACGCTCCTGCTGGTCGGTGTCGCGGGGCGACGCGACGCCGGCTTCAGCGAGCGACAGCTGCACGAGAGCCGAGCAATCGAGGCCGAGGCTCGTGCGCCCGCCCCAGAGATACGGCGCGTTCAGGAAACGCTCGGCGACGGTGACGAAGTCGGGCTCCGGGGGCGTCGCCAGCGGAGTCGCCTGGCTGGCGACGATCGCGCCTTCGCCGCCGGCAAGAAGCGCGTAGCGCGTACCGCGGGTGGCGGTTTCGCCGGCAAGCGCGATCCGCGCCGACAGCGGCAGCGCCGCGCGCGGCGGCAACTTCATGTCCGGGCCGGGATAGAGGAAAGCGCGCAGCGCGACGACGCGGTGCGTCGCCGGCATGGTCGGGGCGGCGAGCGCATCGCTCGGCACGTAGCCGACGTAGCCGTCGGTTTCGAGCTGACCCCACGACCAGCCCTCGCGGCCCTCGTCGAAGACGGTGAAGACCTCGCCGCGCAGCACCTCGCTGCTCAGCGGCGCATCACTGGCCGGCTCGGCCTTGAGCGGAGCATTGCCGCTAACGACGACCTTGCGGCTGCCTTCGACGAAGCGCCTGGCCGTGACCCGCCCCTTGAGGCGGATATCCGCGAGATCGTGGCGGAAGGCGTGCCGGCGTGGATCGAGATCGCTCATGCCTTCGGTCTAGCACACCGCTAAAGCGGAAGATCACGGTAACGGGCGAGGATGACATCGCCCAGCCGCTCGACCAGCAGCGACCCAGACACCGTGCGCTGGACCAGGACATTGCGGCGGTCGGCGGTGTCGCGCCGCCGGGTGACGAGACCGAGCTGGCCCATGGTGTCGAGCGCCCGGGTGATGACCGGCTTGGTCACGCCAAGCTTGTCGGCCAACCTCCGCACCGTGTGCGGCGGCGGCTCCAGATAGACGGAGAGAAGCACCGCCATCTGCCGCAGGCTGAGGTCGTGGCCCTCGTCGCGCACCAGATCGAGCACGACGTCGTGCCACAGGCGGAGCGCCTGGCTGGGACGAAACTCGGTCGGCATGGCGGCGTGGATCGTGACCTGAGATTTGTTTCGGGTCCGAACACATTGGGACGGGATGGACCTGCCCGCAAGGGCGCGCTTCGACGGTCAGGCGAGAGCGCCGGTTGCGAAGCAATTCACGCCAATCCTATCGATTAACTGCGCAGAGCGATGCTGCGCCTGCCTGCGTCTTCGCGCGTTGAATGGCCTCGCCGGGCTTGGCAAAATCTGCGGCATACCGATAGCGGACAGCGGACCAACGCGCATGCGGCGTGTCGTGATGGCGGGCAGGCGGGTCTTCGGCATTCGTGATGCGCGCCCGGCCAGCGGCATCTTCGGCGAGGGCGTGCGGTGAGCGGCGGCGAGGCAACGCTGGCCGCCAGGGTCACGGAGACACCGCGGCGCTTCCAGCGCAGCATCAACGTCGTGCAACTGGTCGCGGCCTTCGGCGTCGGGCAGGGCTCGCTGTTTCTCGCCCAGACATGGCTCGTGCACACCGGGCAGCTCGCATTTCTCGGGCGTTCCGGCGCACTCACCGCCTTCGCCATGCTCGGCATGCTGATCATAGACCTGAACGCGCTGACAACGCTGGCGCGGAAGGTCGCGGCGACTGCCGGCGCGCCCGACCGGCGCGACGCCATCTGGCGAGCCTATGCGCCGGTCACCGTGGTCCGGCTCGGCGCGGCGTTTGCGGTGATGGCGGCGGCGGCGATCTATGCCGCCTTCCGGCACGACGGCTTCACGCTCGGCTATGTCGCGGCGGCACTGCCGGGCTTCCTGGTGTGGAGCTTCAACGGCGCCGGGCTCCTCGACGGCCTGCAACGCAGCGGCATCAGCGGCATTGCGCTGGCGCTGCCGTACCTGGTGTCGGCGATTGCCTTGCCAGCGGCGGTCCATGTTCCGCCCATGGCGGCCGGGATGATACTCGGGGCGGCGCTCTCGATCGGGTTCAGCGCCGCGGTCGTGCTCCACATGGTGGCGCTGGCGCGCCTCGGCTTCGCCTTCCGCGCCTGCCGCCCAACCCTTGCTGCCGTGCGGGCGGCGGGCCAGGAAGGGCTGGCGATGACTGTGCAGTGGCTGCCGGGGCAGGCCTTCTACCGCTTCGAGATCCTGCTCTGCGGCTGGTTCCTCGGCGGGCAGATGGTCGGTCTGTTCGTCTACGCCAAGCAGATCACGAACGCCGCCAGCCAGATCGCCGGGTTCCTGAGGCGCGTCGAGTTTCCGGCGCTCGTGCGCCAGCTCGATCAGACACCCGCGCACCGCATCGGGACCACTTTCCTGCGGCTCAGGGGCGGCATCGCCGGTGCGGTAGTGACCGGCGCCGGCGTGGCGGCTTTTGCGCTGACGGTCGGCCCGCTGCTCGGCCCGCGGCTGGCGCACGCCGCCGGCATCGTGGCGATCTTCGCGCCGGTGGTATTCAGCGCGGCGCTGTCGGCGACGCTGACGCTCGGACTCTTCGCGCTCGGGCGCTACGGCGAAGCCGCCCGCATCGCCAACCTCGGCCTGGCGTGCGGCGTCGCCCTGGTGGTCGGGCTGGTGCCGATGTTCGGTCTCGGCGGATTCGTGGCCGCCGAGGTGTTCATGCAGCTCGTCGTGGTCGGGCTGGCGCTGGTTTCGTTGCGGGCGAGCGGCCGGGTCGCCAATTCGCCGGCGTCCTGGGGTGGCGACCCGTTGGACGATTCGACGCTGTGAGCTGGGCGGTGGCCAGCCCGGCTCGCCGGCCGTTGCGGCTCAGTTGACACCGGCACGCCGGAAGTGGGCGTCGTAGTGGCGGGGCTCGGTCGTGCTTCGCCGCACCTCCTGAAAGCCCAGTGTCGCGATCTGCGCCAGCAGGTGATCGGCGGTCTCGGAATCCTTCAACCGCGAGACCTCGACGATGATATCGGTCAGGCGCGGGAAGAAGGAGCATCGTTCGAGCGCCGCCAGCACCGCCAGTTCGGCACCTTCGACGTCGATCTTGGCGACCACGCGTTCGGGCAGATCGCCGACCAGCTTGTCGATATCGGGGGCACTCATGGCCAGCGCCAGCACACCGCCGTGATCGCTGATTGCTGAAGTGCCGGAATGTTCCGGGTGATAGTCCATGTGCACGAACGTTTCGTCGCCGGAGACGAGCGCCGCGCAGATTGGCGTAACCTTTGCCGCCCGATTGAGGGCGATGTTCTCGACCAGCACCGAGAAAGTCTGCGGCACCGGCTCGAACGCGAAGATGCGGCGGCAACCTTCCAGACCGGCGGCAACCAGGCTGAAGACGCCGACATTGGCGCCGATGTCGAGAAAGACGAACGGGCCGCGCTGCGACTTGAGTACCGACGGTATGAGGTCGCCGTACGACCCGGCGACGCAGAAGCCGAAGGTCTGGTCGGCGCGCCGGTTGGCAAGCCGGGGGCCGTACTTGGAGTGCTGGGCGCCGTGCGGCAGCAGGTGGGCGCGCGACTTCGCAAGCTCGACGCGGAACGCGTTCGAGATCTTCCTGACGGTTACCTGACGACCGAGAAGCAGCATGGCGGCGGCCCTATTGAATCAGACGTTCGTATTCGTCGACGAGAGCACTCACGGAATACTGCGCCCTGAGCAGGCGACCGGCGCGGGAAAGCGCCCCGGCGAGCGAGGCGTCATTCAGTACGGAGGAGATGCTGGCCGCGACGGCGCGCGGGTCGCTGTTGTCGAAGAACACGGCGGCGTATTCGCCATCCGGCTCGGCGACACGGAGCACCTCGCGGAACACAGGCAGGTCGCTGCAGGCGACCGGCAGTCCCATCATCGCGCCTTCGACAACGGACTGGCCGAATGTCTCCCAGACGGAAGGAAAGGCATAGACGTCGCCCGCGACGAGGAAATCGGCGATCTCGTGGGGGCTGACTTCGCCGGCAAGGTGAAGCCGGGTCGGCACGCCGAGCTCGGCGGCGCGGCGCAAGAGATCTTCGCGCAGCGGGCCCTGGCCCGCGATCGCAAGGTGCGCCTCGCCGAGTGCAGGCAGGGCCTCGACCAGCTTCATCTGGTTCTTCTGCGGCGCCAGCCGCCCGGACGAAACGACGAGCGGCACGCCCTCGGGAACGCCAAGCCGCTGCCTGGCCTCAGCCTTCGATATCCGCGGTTGCGGGACGAGCACGCCATGGCTGATGCGGACCAGTGCATCGCGGTAGCGCCGGGGATAGTCGCGGAAGGCGTCGGCGACGAGACCAGACTTCACGACATTGGCGCCGTACCAGCCGGCGGACCCGATCATCCGGTCGACCGCCGTTGCCCAGTCGGGAATGCCGACGCCGCCCGGCAACCCGTTCTGGTTGGCAACGACACGGCGACAGCCGGCGAACTTCGCCGCGATCGTGCCCGCGATGTTGCCGTAGTGCTGGTAGAGGATCATCGCATCCGGCTGCGCCTTGCGGACGAAGCGGCACAGCCGCACGACCGCCGTCGCCAGATCGACGGGCGAATGGGGCGCCTCGGGCAACATGAATGCGGCGGTCGCGTCGTCGTCGTAAGCCGCGGTCTTCCGATAAAGGTATACGGTCGTGACCGAGTGACCGCGGGCGAGGAGGCCCTCGGCTACATGCTGGGATGTGCGCTGTGCGCCCCCCGCCTCGGCCTGTGTCTGCACCTGTACGACTTTCATGCCGCGGCCCTCACGACGGTCGGCTCGCGATTTCTTGCGAGCTGCAGGCTGATCACGAACGGCAGCAGTGCCGACAGATAGAAGACGGACATCGACGTCGCGCTGACGAAAAGCACGAGCGTCGCGGCGAGGCCGATCGACCGATGCAGCACCCGCCACACTGCAATCAGGAAGAATGCCGCAAGCGCGAGGCCGAGGTCGGCGGCGATGCGCAGGTAGGCGGAGTGCAGGTTGAAGGGCGCGAGGCCGTAGGGGATGTGCTGCTCGGCGGATTGGCGCGCGACCCAGTAGCCCATGTAATAGGACTGCGTGGCGAGATACGTGCCGACGTGATTGCCGAACAGCAACTGCCAGGGCGAGTAGCCACGCCACTGCGCCAGCAGCTCGTTCAGGAAGACGAAGCGGTCGATGTGGGTAACGTCCGTCTGCCCGCGGGCCAGCAACTGCACGAGGTCGTCGCCGGCGGCGATGACCGCGAGCAGGGAAAGGACCGCGCACGCGAAGACGTAGGCGTAGCGGCGGTTCGCCACGAGGGGCAGGAAGACGAAGCCGAGCAGAAGCACGAAGCCCGTCCGGCTGCGCGCCAGCAGGCAGCACAGAACCACCAAGGCGTATACCGCAATCGTCCGCTTGTTGAAGGCCGGCGGATGGTACGAGAAGTGGAGAATGCAGAGCAGAAAGAGGATAACGATCATGTAGTTCGACTCGTCGAGCAGGGCGAGGCGAACCGAGGTGCCGCGATACAGGAAGAAGACGAGGACCGCCGCGGCGTAACTGGCGAGCATGATCGTCGACAGCGCACCGCCGTCGATCGCAGCATCAAGCCGTCGATTACCGAACGACCACACGCACGCGTAGAACAGCAGGATCTTGCCGTCGAGCAGGAACAGCGTCGAGTTGAACAGTGGCGCGCCGAGATTGGACGCGGCCACGATCCCGAACAGGAAGAAGAAGAGAACGATCGACACGAACCCTGCCCGCGGCGGCGGATGAGTCGCGAAATCGACGACCCGCACGAGCAGGAACGCCAGGCTGAGAATATCGAGATAGCGATCGAAGTCGGTGATGCCGAGACCAAAGCGCAGCGGCACGGAGAGCGGCAGCGCCGCCGCGGCGAGCAGGATGAGAAAACGGAAAATCTGATCTGCGATGGCCGTGCGACGCGCGGGCCGGGCGGGTTGCAGTGGCGCCGTGCGGACGGCGGGAAACGCGACCGAAGCGGCGTTAGCGGGCATCGGCAAGGTGCCTCACGAACTGCCTGGCCAGCGGACCAATGAGGAACGCCGGCTCGACGCAGTACCTGTAGAACAGCCGCCGCGGATCGCTTGCCAGGCGGAAGGCCCATTCCAGCCCGATCTGCCCCAGCCAGCGCGGCGGCATGGCCGTTGCTCCGGTGAAGTAGTCGATGAAGCCGCCGACCGGCATGACCACCGGAACGCCGAACTCCTCGCGAAGGCGCTGGATCCACTCCTCCTGCGCCGGCATGCCCATCCCGACCAGCAGGAGGTCCGGCTCGCGCCGGTGGATCTCGCGCAGGATGCTGCTTTGCTTTCCGTCCCGGCTGAGATCGGCAGTGTCGAAATAGCCCGTGAAGCAGGCGATATCGAGCGTCGGCGCAATGCGCCAGAAAGCCGAAGAGGCCGCCGCCACCGCGTCTTCCCGCCCGCCGACGAACGCCACACGCCATCGGTTGCGGGCCGCCAGCCGCAGGAGCCGCGGGATGATGTCGATGTGCGCCAGCCGCTGGGCGCGGGTGACGGGCCGGCCGAAGAGCCGGCCCAGCCAGACGATCGGCATGCCGTCGATGTGGACGACGGTGCGGGAGGACCGCATCAGCGCCCGCATGGGGGCCGAACGCCGGGCGGCATAGAGGCCGTGGAGATTGATATTGGCGATCGTGATCGGGGCGCGGTCATCGATCGCCGATTGCGCCAGCGCCAACAGCTCGTCGCCGGAGATCGGATCGACCGGGTGGCCGTCGATGAAAAAGCGGCGGGCGCGGGCCGCCGCCAGCGCATCGGTCAGGGACTCTTGGCCGTCGGATGAAGTCGCCATGCTGCCCGTCACACCGCCTGCTCGTCGCTCCAGATCACCTGCAAGGTCCTGGCGACGATCTTGAGGTCGAGGAGGAAGCTCCAGTGGTTGACGTAGTAGAGGTCGTGCTCGATGCGCTTCTCCATCGCGCCAAGCGTCGAGGTCTCGCCCCGGTAGCCGTTGACCTGGGCCCAGCCGGTAAGTCCGGGCTTGACGTGGTGGCGGTAGGCGTAGGCGCCGATGCGCTCCTGGTACTCGGCGTTGTGGTGGGTGGCGTGCGGGCGCGGGCCGACGATCGACATATCGCCGGCGAGTACGTTCCATAGCTGCGGCAGCTCGTCGACGCTGGTCTTGCGCAGGAAGCGGCCGACGCGGGTGACGCGCGGGTCGTTGCGCTTCGCCTGGCGGAAGGCGGCGCCGTCCTCGCTGACGGTCATCGTGCGGAACTTGAGGATGCGGAAGGGGCGGCCGCTGAAGCCATTGCGCGTCTGGCGGAAGAGGACGGCGCCGGGTGAATCGAGCTTGACGGCGACGGCGACGAACAGGAGGAGCGGCGACAGCACCAACAGGCCGGCGACCGCCAACGCGACATCGAAGGCGCGCTTCGCCGCGCGCTCGCCCGGCCCGAGCGGGGCGCGCTGCAGGACACATGCCTCCAGTCCGCGCGTCGCGGCCGCGCCCAGCATGAAGCGCGCGACGTTGCGGTCGGGAAGCAGGTAGACCGGCAGGGGCACGGCGCGCAGCGCCTGCTGCATCCCGGCGATGCGCTGTGGAGCAGCCCAGTCGGCGAGGACCACGACCGAGTCCATCTCATTCTGCCGCGCGATCTCGACGGCGCGCTCGAGCAGGTTTTCGAAGTGCTCCGCCGGGGTCTTTTCATCCCAGGTGAGGGTGGCCACGGCCGCCATGCCGGCGCGCTCCAGGGTCGCGTAGGCATCGACGTGGGCGAGTTCGGTCCGGCTGGCGAGCAATGCAACGGAACGTCGCGCAAGCGCGCCGCGGGCGAGCGCCGCCGCCGTCCACCGCGCCAGCGCGGAACGCCAGGCGAGCAGCGCGCCGAGCCCGGTGGCGAAGAACAGCCCGACCGCGCCGCGCGAGACGTTGCCGCCGACCTTGCCGGCAAACAGCAACCCGAGGGTGACCAGCACCACGACTGCCCATACCAGGCCGACTTCGCGCCAGTTGCGCCGGCCTTCCAGCAGCCGCCCGGCGCCATAGGCGCTGCGCGCGCCCATGATGACCGCGAAATTCACGAACGAGATCCCGGCGATGGCGGTGTATCGGTCGACCTGGATGCCGGTGCGCAGGACAAGGCCGTGATAGAGCAGCGCGCTGCCCAGCGCCGCGGCCAGAATGACAAGGAAGTCCACGGCGCCGACGACGAAGCCCAGCGACTGCACCGAGAGGGGGACCGTGAACGGCAGGCGCCGCTCGCTCCGTCCTTGCCCCTGCACGCCAATGTCGTGCGCCGACATGTCCATCAACGCCGCCCACGCTCGCCGATTGCGGTTGGCGGCGGATGCTCGAGGAGGGAGATCAGCGCGCCCGCACGAACTCTCGGCGGGCTGCGGCACGGCTGCAACCTACCATTGCGCGAGACCAAGTTAGCTCGAAGTTTAGGGGGCGCGCGGCTCGCCGATAGAGGGCTGAAACTTCGGCAAGATTCACGAGAGTCGGGGCTGCAGCCATGGCGCGCATGCCAGGTCGCGGTCTGCAAAGAAGCCTAACGCCACGCTCGCCGCCTACTCCGGATTTTCAGAAAATATCTATCCGTTGAGTTGACGCCGCACGCGCGCGACGAAGCGGTTCAGGTCGTCGGCCGAAAGCAGGTGCAACGCGTCGTCGGCGGCCACTCTCAGGTGCTGGTTGGCGGCGTAGGCAGCGGTCAGCGGGTCGGTGAAGCTTTCAGGCAGCGACAGCACGAGATGAAGGTCGCCCACGACCTGCGATCTCAAGTCGGCGGGCAGCAGCGGATAGAGCGTGAGCCCGAGCACGACACGGTCGGCGGCGATCCAGCCTTCGCGCGGCGCGAAGCGATAGGAATTGCGGAGCGCGGTCAGCGTCGGCTCGTCATAACGGCCGTTGAAGGCGAGCAGACGCGCCTTGAACAGCCACAGCTGGCCCGACGCCGGGGCTGCGGACAGGGCGGCATCGAGAGCGCGTTCGCAGGCGGCCAAAGACGCGGCTTCCTGGCTGTCGCAGGCCGCGGACTGAGGGCCGAACAGCAGGGGGTCGGCGATGACGTTGGCGACCGCCGCGGCCCGCCCGGCGGCTTGCGGATCGCCGCGATGAGCGGGGTCGACGGGCAGCGGCACCGCCGCAAGCCAGGTCGCCGGCGGCGTCGCGGAAACGACCGCCGCCAGCCTGAGGCTTGCGAAAGCAGTCACGGCGGTCATCAGGCCGACGAGGCCGAGCGCGACGACGCGCGCCGCCCGGTTGCCGAAGCGCCGCGCAGATGCGCGGCCGCTCGGCGTGCTAGCGGTAATAACCCTGGTAGTCGCGTCCGTAGCCATAGCGGTAGCCGTCGCCTCGCTCGATGCGGTTGAGCACGCCGCAGATCGGCAGGTCGACCCGCCGCGTCAGGTCGCGGAGTGCGGCGCGCACGGCATGCTGGCCGGTGGCGGCGTGCTTGACGATGAACAGGCCGAGATCGCAGTGGCGCGCGACGATGGTGGCGTCGACGACCAGCCCGACGGGCGGCGTGTCGACGATCACGACGTCGTAGCGATCGCGCGCGAACGCCATCAACTCGTCGAAGCGCGTCGACATGAGCAGCGAGTCGGTGGCGATGGCGCTGGCCTCGGCGCCGAGCACGTAGTGCGCGCCGGTGGCGGCTTCTCTGACCATGGTGAGCTGGTCGGTGCCGGCGTCCTGCGACTGCGCCAGGAAGCCGAGCATCCCCTGATCGACATTCTCGTTGAGCAGGCGGTGGATCGAGGGATGGCGGAGGTCGGCGTCGATGAGCAGGGTCGAGGTGCCGGTCACGGCGAAATGCCGCGCCAGAGCCAGGGCGATCGTCGTCTTGCCGTCGGCGGGCAACGACGAAGTGACGAAGATGCAGCGCTTGGAGCGCGGGCCGTAGACGTCGACGCCCATGCGCACCCGGCGGATGGATTCGGCGAAGGCGGACAGGGGCTCGGCTATGATCGCGAGGTCCGGCCGGTCGTTGCCCTCCGTGCCGACGTAACGCGGCACGGCGGCGATCACCGGGATGCCGGCGAGGTTCTCGAACTGCTCGACGCTGGTGATCCCGCCGATGTAGTGCTCGCGCAGGAAGGCAAGGCCGATGCCGGCGCCGAGCGAGAAGATGAACGAGCCGGCGAGGATCAGCTTGAAGGGCGGGAAGCTGGGATCGACCGGCGGCGTGGCGCTGGCGATAACGCGGGAGTCAGGCACGGTGAAGTCGGTCTGCTGCTCCACCTGACGCAGCTTGGTCAGGAACGTGTCGTAAAGCGTGCGCCGGGTTTCGGCATCGCGCTGCAGCCGGAACAGCTCGACCGAGACATCCTGCGGGAGCTGCAATTGGCCGACCGTATCCTGGATCTGCTTGCGCACGTCGGCGCTGCGCGACTGCGAGGCCGACAGATCGTCCTGGAGAGCCGAGGAGCGCTGCTCGGCCGCCGCCTTGATCTCCTGGTTGAGGGCGTCGAGGTTCTTCTGCGCCGCCGCCAGCCGCGCCGGATCGTTGGTGCCGGAAACCTGCGCGACCAGCACCTGGCGCTGGTGCGCGAGGCTCGTGGCGTCCTCGCCGGCAAGGGCGACGAGCTGGTCGTAGTCATTGGCCGACAGGGCGCTCTGCAGCGCGGCGAGGGCGCCGGAGTCGGCCTGCTGCTGCTGGCTCTCGCGGCTCATCCTCTGCAGCAGGTCCCTGGCCTCGGGCGAACCGAGCTGGCCCAGCGTCTTGTTGACGAAATCGTCGATCTGCTGCTCGCCGGTGCCGATGTCGTTGGCGAGACTGTCCACCCGCTCGCGCAGGAAACTGGCGGCGCGCTCGTTGGAATCGACCTTGGCGGCGATCTGCTCCGTCAGGTAGGCGTCGGCGACCGCATTCGCCATCTTCGCCGAGGTTTCCGGGTCGTAGGCCGAGGCGGAGATCGAGATGACGCTGGTCAGCCCGACGCGGCGGATCTGGACACGCTGCATCAGTGCGGCCACCAGGCGCGCCTGTTCGGTCTGCGGCAGGTCGGAGAAGGCGATAGCCGGCGCCGTCGCGGACGGCCGCGGCGAGGCAAATCCGAACAGCGAGCGGATCATGAAGCCGATCGAGGCGCCGGCGCGGAACTCCGGCCAGCCCGCGATGCCGAGCGCCGCAGCGGCTCGCTCGCCGACCTTGGCCGACCGCGCGATCTCGACTTCGGTGTCGACCTGGCTGTTGGCGCCGACGCCGTCGGCAATGCCCGGCTCGAAGCCCAGCATCTGGCTGTCGCGGTTGTCGACGACGACCATCGTCGTCGCCGTGAACTGCTGGCGCAGCTGGAGCGTCACCAGCAGCGCGGTGGCGACGATGATCAGCACGGTGCCGAGGATCAGCCACTGGTGCCGCTGCAGCATGCTGAGCAGGGCGCGCACGTCGATCCGGGCCTCACCCTCAAAGGGCGCGGCGGTATCCTGCGGCATTGACTGGGGCGGGGCGATCGCGCGCATCAGGTTCTGACCATCTCGGGTTGCGTGTCGGGTCGGATTGCCATCGTCAGTCAGATCGGAAGCAGGCGCCGCGACTCACCGGCCAGGACCAGGCAGGTGAGCTGGCCGGTGAAGACGGCGCCGGTGTCGAGATTGATTCGGAATCTGCCAACAAAAGGTTGCTCGATCGGCGTGTGGCCGTGAACGACAACCTTCTCGCAGGGCGGATCGTCGTCGGCGAAGCTGGAGCGGATCCAGAGCAGGTCGGTCGGCTCCTGGTCGTCGAGCGCGATGCCGGACCGCACGCCAGCGTGGGCGAAGAAATAATCGCCGGCGCTGTGGCTGAAGGGCGTGCGCTGCAGAAAGACGAGTTCCGCCGGCGGGAGAGCGCGGGCGAACGCATTGCGGACGCGCGCCAGCTCTTCCGGCGGGGGGCGTTCGCGGCCGCCGGTCTCCACGCCGTAGGAACGCAGCGTTTCCGGCGCGCCGTTGCGGAACCACTGCTGGCCGTTGCGCTGTGGATCCTCGAGGAAATCAAGCATCATCTGCTCATGGTTGCCGCGGAGGGAGATCGTCGTCGTGCCCGGAAAGCCGGCGACCATGCGCGCCACGACCGCGTGCGAGTCCGGACCGCGATCGATAAGGTCGCCGAGGCCGATGACCGTGACTTTCGCCGGCGGCGCGACCGCCATGTCGGCGGCGATTGCCGCGCCGAGGCGCGCGGCAAGGTCGTCGCGACCGTGCAGGTCGCCGAAGGCGTAGATGCACTCGCCATCGGGGAGCCGCGCCGGGCGATCAAGAGGCGGCGGTGGCACTTTTTCCTGCCGCCGTCGGAATAGTGACATTGATGGTTTCCCGATGATTGACTGAGGCGGCTATGGCCGCGGTTGTCGGAGTCCGCCGGCTGCGCCCGGCTTTCGCCCGCCGCACACTTTCGCCGAGGCCGGCTCCCATGACCACCGCCGCGGTGAGGCCGACCGCCTGCACCTGCAGGCTGAAATCGACGAGCGAATGGAAGGCAGTGGCCGCCGCGACGGCGACCGCCGCCACAGCCGCCGGATGGGTCTCGCCCTTGCGCAGCGCGCCGCGCACGACCGCGACCACGAGGACGACGAGGCCCGCCACCAGGACGGCGAATGCCGGCAGGCCGAGCTCGGCTGCCGCCTGCAGATACGTATCGTGGGCACGGTCCCAGAGATAGAGGCTGGTGGCGCGCAGATGATAAAGCGGGAAGGCGTCGATGAATGTGCCGCCGCCCTGGCCGAGCAGCGGCCGATCGCGGATCATGTCGAGCGTGTCGGCATAGGCGGCGAGGCGGTCTTCGGTGCCGAGACCGCGCGCGAGGCGGGCAAGCAGAAAGTCGCTGAACACGGCGACGACGATGAAGGCGGCGCCGAGGGTTGCGACAATGGTGGCGGCAAGCGTGGCGCGCGAACCGCTCGTGCGCCAGAGCGAAAGCAGGATGACGGCGATGAGCGCGATGGCGGCCGCGATCGTGCCGCCGCGCGAACCCGTGTTGAGCAGCGCCGCCGCCAGAATGAAATCGGCGAGCAAGTAGAACGCGCTGCCGCGTGCGACGTCGATCGCCGACAGCGACCAGTGGCGTTCAGGCGCGTCGGCGCGTGTGGTGATGGCCTCCGCCCGTCCGGCGACCATCGCCGTGGCGCAGGCGATGCCGATGACGAAATACGTCGCGGCGGCGTTGCGGCCGATGAACGTGCCGGTCACTGCGCCGGGGTAGGCGACCGTATCGACCAGGAACACCTGTGGGAAGCCGGCGGCATCGGCGAGGAGGCCATAGGCGGCGACGGCGGCGGTGACCGCCACGACGAGCGAAACCAGGAAGCGTGCGCGCCGGCGATCCATGCCGAGGCGCGCGGCGAGGATGCCCGCGAGCACGATGGGCAGGATCTCGGCCAGCGTCGTCCATGTGTCGCTCGGGCTGATGCTGATGGCGCCTGCGGCGCCGGCGACCGCGGACCATGCCGGATGGCGCAGCGCGGCGGGAATGCCGGGCAGTGCCTGCACGACCATCCACAATACGACGACGGCGAACGCCGCCGAAGCCAGCGCCACCGGCTGCCAGTCAATTTCGGAGCGCGCGCTCTTGCCGCGCTCGCCAAGCAGGAAGAGCGCAAGGATCATCGCGGCGGCGACGCCGTTCAGCGCCCAAAGCAGCGGGCGGTTGCTCGCCAGCGGCAGCGGCTCCCAGACGATGAGCGCATAGAAGAGAAGGCGCGAAGCCTTTGCCATGGGTTATGAACTCATACGCAGAGGCCACGCCACACCCCGCAGCGGCCGATCCTGACCGCCCGGGCGATCAGGTCTGGCTCGGCACTGCCGGAGTGGAAGTGGAATTCTCCGGCTGCTGCTGCGTGGTGTCGATCAGCACATAGCCGGCCGGGCACGAGCAGGAAGCGGAGAGCGAGCCATCGGCATTGCTGGCACACGAGATTGTCACGCCGCCGCCGCCGGGCGCGGCGCAAAACGCCGTTGCCGCCAGCGCCGAATTCGCAAATGCGAAGGGCAATCCTGCCGCAATGGCCAACACGAGTATGTTTCTCATCGCCATCTCCAACTGAACGCGCGTTTGAGCCCCGCCGAGACAATACGCGACAGCCCGCAAACGGCCAAAAGCCGCCAAAATGGCGGAAGCGCAGTGCTATTAACCGCGCTTCGGCGAATGCTTGATTAGAATGAAAAGGATCGTCAGCCGCCGCCGCCGAGTGTCGGCTTATTGCGCTGCCGAATAGCCGTCGTACCAATCGACAAAATTACGCACGCCATCTGCAATCGTGGTTGACGGACGGTACTTGGTGAGAGTTGTCAGCAACTCTGCGCTGGCGTGGGTGCGGCGTACGTCGCCGGGTTGCATCGGCAGCATCTTCTTCACGGCGGTGTGCCCGAGCGCCATCTCGACCGCCGCGATGAGATCGGTGAGCGCGGTCGGCTCGCTGCGCCCGACATTGACGATGCGGAAGGGCGCCTCGGCCGAGAGCGAGTCGATGGCCGGCACGCGGTTTGCCTCGTCCGGCGGCAACGCGATGAGCCTGACCATGCTTTCGATGAGATCGTCGACGTAGGTGAAGTCGCGGCTCATGTTGCCCTCGCCGTAGACGTCGATCGGCCGGCCGGCGCGAATGGCGTCGACGAACTTGAAGAGCGCCATGTCCGGCCGCCCCCACGGGCCATAGACCGTGAAGAAGCGGATCGCCGTGGTCGGCAACTTGTGCAGGTGGGACGAGGCATGAGCCATCGCCTCCATCGCCTTCTTGGTCGCCGCATAGAGCGACAGCGGCTCGTCGGCCTTGTCGGTCTCGGCGAAGGGCACCTTGACGTTGCCGCCATAGATCGAGCTGGTCGAGGCCAGCACGAGGTGGCGCACGCCGACTTCGCGCGCGAGGTCGATCACCCGCCAGGAGCCGGCGACGTTGCTGTCGATGTAAGTCTTGGGCGCTTCCAGCGAATAGCGCACGCCGGCCTGCGCGGCGAGGTGGACGATGACCTCCGGCCGGGCGAGATCGGCGGCGCGCGCGAGCTCATCCCCCTTCTCCAGCAGGCCGGTGACGGCCGTGAAGCCGTTGGAGCGGGAGAGGATGGCATGGCGCGCCTGCTTCAGCTTCACGTCGTAGTAGGGCGTCATGCCGTCGAAGCCGATGACGACGTGGCCGTCGGCCAGCAGGCGGCGGGCGAGATGGAAGCCGATGAAACCGGCGGTGCCGGTGACCAGAAACCTCATTCGGCCGCCGCGGACAGCGCCACATTCCCGACATCGCCGCCACGCCCGACGCCGAAGTAGCGGAAGCCGTGACGCACGACCTCGCGTGCATCGTAGACGTTGCGGAGATCGACCAGCACCGGCTCGCTCATCACGGCGCCAAGCTCGTCGAAGTCGAGGGCGCGGAACTGATTCCATTCCGTGACGATGACGAGCACGGCAGCGTTGCGCGCGGCATCATAGGGGCCGGCGCAGAACAGCACGTCCTTCATCAGCGCGCGCGCCGCTTCCATACCCTCAGGGTCGTAGGCCTGAATGCGGGCGCCGGCATCCTGCAGCGCCTGGATGACGGACAGCGAGGAAGCCTCGCGCATGTCGTCGGTGTTCGGCTTGAAGGTGAGGCCAAGCACACCCACGGTCTTGCCGCGCACCGAACCGCCCGCAGCGGCGATCACCTTGCGGGCGATGGTGCGCTTGCGCTGCTCGTTGACCGCGACGGTGGCTTCCACGAGGCGCAACATCGTGCCGTTGTCGTGCGCCGTCTTGACGAGCGCCTGGGTATCCTTGGGAAAGCACGAGCCGCCGTAGCCGGGGCCGGCATGCAGGAACTTCGCGCCAATGCGGTTGTCGAGACCGATGGCACGGGCGACGTCCTTGACGTCGGCGTTCACCGCCTCGCAGAGGTCGGCGATCTCGTTGATGTAGGTGACCTTCATGGCGAGGAAGGCGTTGGCGGCGTACTTGGCGAGCTCGGCCGTGCGCCGGCTGGTGAACAGCAGCGGCGCCTGGTTGAGGTAGAGCGGGCGGTAAACTTCGGTCATCGCTTCGCGCCCATGCTCGTCCTCGCTGCCGATGACGATGCGGTCGGGACGCTTGAAATCCTCTATCGCCGCGCCTTCGCGCAGAAATTCCGGGTTTGATACGACAACGAAATCCGCCGCCGGATTGGCCTCGCGGACGATGCGCTCGATCTCGTCGCCGGTGCCGACGGGGACCGTGGACTTGGTCACGATCACCGTGAAGCCGGCAAGCGCCGCGGCAATCTCGCGCGCCGCGGCATAGACGTAGGTGAGGTCGGCATGGCCGTCGCCGCGCCGCGACGGGGTACCGACGGCAATGAACACGACGTCGGCTTCCGCCACCGTCGGGGGAAGGGCGGTCGTGAACGCCAGGCGGCCGGCGCGGACGTTGCTCGCGACGAGGTCGGCGAGGCCGGGCTCGAAGATCGGCATCTCGCCGCGCATCAGGGCAGCGATCCGCGTCTCGTCCTTGTCGACGCAGGTGACGGTGTGGCCGAAATCGGCGAGGCAGGCGCCGGACACGAGGCCGACGTAGCCGGATCCGATCATCGCTATTCGCATGGTTCACCCTGCTGGCGTGGCGATCGCGCGCCAGCGCCTTCTAGCACTGGCCGGCGCTGGTTTCACCCGTCGCGCCGGCACAGGCCGGAATCGGCGGCGTGCAGCCTTAACGCCGGCTATCCGCGGGGCTTGCGACTTTCACGAACCAGTCGCGCACGAACGCCAGGGTCTCGGCGACGGCGGGCGGCGGATTGGGAGCGCCCATGAAGCCGTGGTTCACGCCCTCAACCAGGCGGAGAGTCACCTCCACGCCCGCTTTCTTCAGCCGCGCGGCAAACGCCAGGTCGTCGTCACGGAGCACGTCGTAGGCGGCGACGACAATGAGCGTCGGCGGCAAGCCGGAATGATCGGCGGCCAGCGCCGGGGAACAGCGCCAGTCGAGCCGGTCAGCCGGATCGGGCGCGTAGAGCGTGCGGAACCAGTCCGTGTCGTCGCGCGACAGACCGAACGAACCGTCGCCGAACGCCTCGTAGGACGGCGAGGCGACATGGCTGAAATCGACCCCGGGATAATACGTGACGATGCCCGCGATGCGCGTATCGCTGCCGCGCAGAGCCAGCGCGGCCGCCAGTGCCAGCGTCGCGCCCGCGCTGTCGCCGGCAAGGAAAAGGCGGGCGGCATCGCCGCCAAAAGGTGCCGCGTCCGCCGCTACGGCGCGGATCGCTGCCACCGTATCGTCGAACGCGGCTGGGAAGGGGTGTTCGGGCGCCAGCCGGTAGTCGACCGACAGCAGTGCGGCGCCGGTGGCGTGGGCGAGGTCGCGGGCATTGCGATCGTGGGTGTCGAGGTCGCCGATCGTGAAACCACCGCCGTGGAAATAGACGATGAGCGGCGCGACATCCGTCTGCGGACGATAGAGCCGCGCCCGAAGCCTGCCGGCGGCGCCGGCGACGAACGTCTCCGCGACAGATGCGATCGCCGGACCGGGCGTTCCGGCCGTCTGGCCCTCGCGGAACAGCCGGCGAACCTCGGTGACGCCAAGCACCCGATAGGGCGGTCGCGACCGGCGCGCCTCGATCTCCGCCCTGAGGAGCGGGTGCAGCGGCAGTCCTTTTGACCGGGTGGCTTCGTTCATTCGTGTTGGCGGCTGACGCTTCCGGATGGCGGCCGCAACCTACGCAGGAATGTCCAGAATAGGAAACAAAAAATTTTTTACTTGCCGCAATGGCGCGGAAACGGTACGAGGCAGCCATGGCACGACTAACCAGAGCCACCCTTGCCGAGCAGGCTTACGAGGAGCTGCACAGCCAGATCGTGAGCGGCCGCCGCCCCGCCGGGCAGCGTCTGCTCGCCGAGCAGCTTGCCGACGAACTGGCGATCAGCCAGACGCCGGTGAAGGAGGCTCTGGCGCTGCTCGAGCGCGACGGGCTGGTCGAGGCGAGCTCGCGCAAGGCCTCGGCCGTGCGCCGCTTCACCCGTGACGACATCCTCGAAATCTACGACGCGCGCATCCTGCTCGAGCTGAACGCCATCGGCGTCGGCCAGCGCAACCGCCGCTTCACGACCGAATTCTTCGAGGGGCTGGAGAAGGCCCACCAACAGCAGAAGCTGCATGCCGAGCGGCGCACGCGCGAGGATCTCGCCGAGGCATTGCGCTTCGACCGCGCCTTCCACGAATGCATCGTCAGCCTCACCCGCAATTACCTGATGATCGGCTGGCACCGCACGATCCTGAACCAGACCCAGACCATCCGTACCCATTCGCTGGAAACCTACAAGACGCCGCGGAGCTGGCAGGACCACGAGGCGATCCTGAACGCGCTGAAGCGAGGCGACTACGCCGCGGCCAAGCGCGAGCTGCGCACCCACCTGACCGGGAGCTGCGAACAGCTCGCCTCACGCCGGCGCGAGGACATGCCGGAAATCACCTGACGGCGGCCGGGAGGGCCGCGCTGTTTGTCGCGAGAGTAAAAGGGAGGGACTTCCATGAAACAGAGAATGACGCGCCTTGCCGCGATGGCAGGCGCCGCGCTGCTGGCGCTGTCGTGCGTCACGCATGCATCGGCCGACGATGCCAAGAAGCTGCGCATCGTCTTCGTCTCGTCGCTCGGCCCGGCGCAGCCGTTTTACCTGCCGATCCTCAAGGGCTTCGACCTCGCCGGCAAGCAGCTCGACATCGAGACCGTCTTCCGCGGCAACCAGGATTCGACCCTGTTCTCCGATCCTTCGGCCGAGAAGCGGCTGCTCGAGGCGGCGATCTCGACCAAGCCCGACGGGCTGATCGTTTCCGACACCTTCCCTGACGTGCTCGCCGACGACATCAAGGGCGCCATCGCTTCCGGCATTCCGGTGGTGCTTACCAACACCGGCTTCGGCCAGCAGAAAGACGTCGGCGCGCTTGCCTTCGTCGGTACCGACGAGCATTCGCTGGGCTGGATCGGCGCCAGCAAGCTCGCCGCCGAAGGCGCCAAGAACATCCTCGTCGTGACCACGCCGCCGGGCGCAGTGCCGTTCGTCGACGAGCGCATGGCCGGCATCGCGCAAGGCATCGGCACGACCGCCAAGACCACCATCGTCGCCATGCCGCTGGAGCAGCTCGCCGACCAGACCAAGGTGGTGAACACGATGGTCGCCGCCGTACAGAAGGACCCGACCATCGACGCGATCTTCTCACTCGGCTCGTGCTGCGGCCCGGCCATGGTCGCCGCCCGCGAGCAGCTCGGCGACAAGGCCAAGAGCATGCACTTCGCCACCATCGATCTCGGCGCGCCGGTGATCGACGCGCTGAAGAATGGCACCGTCGATTTCGCCATCGACCAGCAGCAGTTCCTCGAGGGCTACATGCCGGTCGTCATCCTCGCCAACTACCTGCGCTACGCCATCTCGCCGTTCGAGGACTTCTATCCGACCGGTCCGGGCCTCGTGACCAAGGATACGGCCGAGAAGGTCAATGCGCTGACGGCGGACAACTTCCGCTAGGGACTGGAGTAGAGTGATACAATGACGATGGACGCCGCCAAGACCAGCGATTTTTCCGGCGGCGTCCGTCGCGCCTTCAGCCTCAGGGCCGTGCTGCTCCGCCCGGAGCTCACCGCCTTCGTTGGTGTCATCGTCGTCTTCGCCTTCTTCGCGCTGACGGCGGGCGATTCCGGCTTTCTCTCCTTCACCGGCACCAAGAAGTACCTCCAGGTCGCGGCCGAGATCGGCATTCTCGCCACGCCGGTGACCCTGCTGCTGGTCGCGGGCGAATTCGACCTTTCGGTCGGCACGATGATCGCTGCCGGCGGCATTGCGGTCGCATTCCCGATCAGCTTTCTGCACTGGCCGCTGTGGGCCTCGATCTGCTCCGGACTTGTCGTCGCGGGCATCGTCGGCGCCGCCAACGGCTTTCTCGTGCTCCGGCTCGGCATGCCGTCGTTCCTGGCGACGCTCGGCATGATGTTCTTTCTACGCGGCGCCACGCTCGGCCTGACCCTGATGATGACCGGCGCCACCCAGATCTTCCGCCTCAAGGAGAGCCTGGCCGGCGATCCGCTGCTGCCGTTCTTCTCCGGCACGCCGCTCGGGCTGCCGGTCGCCATCTACTGGTGGCTCGCCTCGGTTGCCGTCGCCGCGTACATCCTCGCCAACACGCGCTGGGGCAACTGGATCTATGCCTCGGGCGGCGATCGCGAGGCGGCCGTGAAGATGGGCATTCCCGTCGCGCGCCTGAAGGTCACGCTCTACATCCTGACCGCGATCTCGGCGGTCGTCGTCGCCATGGTCGAGATGTTCTACGTCGACATCACCGACGTGACGCAGGGGCTGGGCAAGGAGTTCGAGGCGATCACCGCCGCGGTGGTCGGCGGCGCGGCGATCAGCGGCGGCATCGGCTCGCCGATCGGCACGGCGCTCGGCACGCTGATGTTCGGCATGATCAGCCAAGGCTTCTTCTACACCGACATCAACGACAACTGGTATTACGCCTTCGTCGGCGCGATGCTGGTCGCGGTGGTCACCATCAACAGCTACACGCGGCGCGCGGCGATGCGCCAGGGGCGGTCGAAATGAGCGACGCGCCGCTGCTCGCCGCCCGCGACATCCGCAAGTCGTTCGGCGCCATCGCCGCGCTGTCCGGCGTTTCGCTCACCGTCCATGCCGGGCAGGTGACGTGCCTGCTCGGCGACAACGGCGCCGGCAAGTCGACGCTGATCAAGATCATCTCGGGCGTCATGCAGCCGGACAGCGGTGAGATCCGCCTGGACGGCGCGCCGGTGACTTTCCGTTCGGCGCGCGATGCGCTCGATCGCGGCATCGCCACCGTCTACCAGGATCTGGCGGTGGTGCCGGTGATGCCGATCTACCGCAACTTCTTCCTCGGCCGCGAGCCG
>DASZQY010000250.1:0-4623 GCA_035549395.1 Bauldia sp. | reverse complement strand
GGCTGCGCCGTTGGCCTTGCTTCGGCAGTGCAACAAGCTTATATGCGCGGTTCAAACCCACCCTTTTCCGGAGACACCTATGGCGCGCGTCACCGTCGAAGATTGCGTCGACAAGGTCGAGAACCGCTTCGAGCTGGTCCTGCTGGCCAGCCACCGGGCCCGCATGATCGCGAGCGGCGCCCCGCTCACGGTCGATCGCGACAACGACAAGAACCCGGTCGTGGCGCTGCGTGAGATCGCCGACCAGACGATCGCGCCCGAAGACCTCAAGGAAGACCTTATCCACTCGCTCCAGAAGTACGTCGAGGTGGACGAGCCGGAGCCGGAGGTTGTGCCGATGATCGCCTCGCCGGCAACGGCCGAAAAGGGCGCGGCAGACGACGGCGACGTCGCTTTCGACCGCATGTCGGAAGAAGAGCTGCTCCGCGGCCTGGAGAGCATGGTGCCGCCGGACAAGAACGAGGACTTCTAGTCCCGTTTCGGCATTTCGGGCCGGATTCGGCCCGATTTTCGGTCTCCGGGCCGTCGCACGTAAACCGTAGCGATACTATATCTGCTATGATTGCCTGGCCCTGCCACTCCCGGCGGGAGCCGTGTCAGCGGTCTTTGCGCGGATAAGTACGCCCATGGTGCGGCCATGATGCGCCAGTATGAGCTTGTGGAGCGGGTCCACCGCTACAATCCGCACGCGGACGAGAACCTGCTCAACAAGGCATACGTCTACGCCATGCAGAAGCATGGCACGCAGCAGCGCGCCAACGGCGACCCCTATTTCTCGCATCCCCTCGAGGTCGCCGGCATCCTGACCGACCTCAAGCTGGACGATTCCACGATCGCGGTGGCGCTGCTCCACGACACGATCGAGGACACCGACGCGACCCGCGCCGAGATCGACCAGATGTTCGGCGAGGACATCGGCCGGCTGGTCGAGGGACTGACCAAGATCCGCAAGCTCGATCTGGTCTCCAAGAAGGCCGAGCAGGCGGAGAATCTCCGCAAGCTGCTGCTCGCCATCTCCGCCGATATCCGCGTGCTGCTGGTCAAGCTCGCCGACCGCCTGCACAACATGCGCACCCTCCAGCACATGCCCGAGGAAGCGCGCCAGCGCATCGCGCAGGAGACGCTGGACATCTACGCTCCACTTGCCGGCCGCATGGGCATGCACGACATGCGCGAGGAGCTGGAGGAACTGGCGTTCCGCACCGTCAATCCCGAGGCGCACGCCACGATCTCGAAGCGCCTCGAGGAGTTGCGCGGCCGCAACCGCGCGCTGATCGAGCGCATCGAGACCGAACTGACGGAGCGCCTGGCGAAAGCGGGGATCACCGCCGACGTGAAGGGGCGCGAGAAGCGGCCCTATTCGATCTTCCGCAAGATGGAGCGGAAGGCGGTGAGCTTCGAGCAGCTCTCGGACATTCTCGGCTTCCGCGTCATCGTCGATACGGTGGACAATTGCTACAAGGCGGTCGGCGTCGTCCACACCACCTGGCCAGCGGTGCCGGGCCGCTTCAAGGATTACATCTCGACGCCCAAGCAGAACGACTACCGCTCGATCCACACGACGGTGGTCGGTCCTGGCAGCCAGCGCGTCGAGCTTCAGATACGCACGCTGGCGATGCACCGCATCGCCGAATACGGCATCGCCACCCACGCGCTCTACAAGGATGGCGTCACGCCCGGACTCAATGGCAACGGCGCCGCCACGAACGGCAAGAGCAACGGCAGCGCCGACGCTCATCCCGCCGGGCTGCCCGGCTTCAACGACGAGATCAAGGCGTACCAGTGGCTGCGGCGCACCGTCGAGATGCTGGCCGAAGGCGACACGCCCGAGGAGTTCCTCGAGCACACCAAGCTCGAGCTGTTCCAGGACCAGGTGTTCTGCTTCACGCCGAAGGGGCGGCTGATCGCGCTGCCGCGCGGTGCGACGCCGATCGATTTCGCCTATGCGGTGCACACCGACGTCGGCGATACCTGTGTCGGCGCGCGCATCAATGGCCGCGCCCTGCCGCTGATGACCGAGCTGCACAACGGCGACGAGGTCGAGATCATCACCTCGAAGGCGCAGGTGCCGCCGCCGGCCTGGGAGTCCATGGTCGTAACGGGCAAGGCGCGCTCGGCGATCCGCCGCGCGACGCGCATGGTCGTCCGCAAGCAGTACGCCGGCCTCGGGCGCCAGATACTGGAGCGCGCCTTCCAGCGCGCCAAGCGGCCGTTCTCGGACGAGTTGATCGCCGCCGCGCTGCCGCGGCTGGCGCAATCGAATGTGGATGATGCGCTGGCCGCCGTCGGGCGCGGCGAAATCCCGTCGGTGAACGTGCTCCGCGCCGTTTATCCCGACCACAGCGAAGTTCAGGCGCGGGCCAAGCCCAAGAACGAAGAGGGCTGGTTCGGGCTGAAGCGCGGATCGGGGATGAAGTTCCGCGTCCCCGGCCTCTCCCGGCGCATACCGCCGGAACGCGTGTCGCGGTCCGGGCCTGCCATTCCCATCCGCGGACTGAGCGGCGAGAGCGCCGTGCGTTTCGCCGAGGGCGGCGCCGTGCCGGGCGAGCGCATCGTCGGCATCACCACGCCGGGCGAGGGGATCACCATTTATCCCATCGGCTCGGCGGCCCTGAAGGCGTTCGACGACGAACCGGAACGCTGGCTGGATGTGCGCTGGGACGTGGACGACGCCGCGCCGTCGCGCTATCGCGCGCGGCTGGAGATCACCGAGCTCAACGAGCCGGGATCGCTGGCGCAGGTGGCGCAGGTGGTTGCCGACAACGACGCCAACATCGCCGCCATCCATACGATCACGACCGCGCCGGATTTCTCGGTGATCCACATCGACGTCGAGGTATTCGACGTGAAGCATCTCAACCGGCTGATTGCGAAGCTGAAGTCGCGGCCGGTCGTTTCCAGCGTGACGCGGGTGACCTGATGAGCGGCGATGCACGCATGACCGAAGGCGAGGTCATCGACGTCTTCCGGCAGGCGGGGGCGATCCTCGAGGGACATTTCATCCTGAGTTCCGGTCTGCGCAGCCCGGTATTCATCCAGAAGGCGCGCGTCTTCCAGTATCCGGCGTTGACCGAGAGGCTGTGCCGCGCGCTCGCGGCGAAGGTGCGTGCCGCCGACCTCGGGCCGATCGATCTCATCGTGTCGCCGGCAGTGGGCGGCATCGTGCCCGGCTACGAGACCGCGCGGCATCTCGGCGTGCCGGCGGTCTGGGTCGAGCGCGAGGAGGGCCAGTTCCGCCTCAGGCGGTTCGAGATGCCGAAGGATGCGCGCGTGCTGATCGTCGAGGACATCGTCACCACGGGGTTGTCGAGCCGCGAGACGATCGACGCCGTGAAGGCGATGGGCGCGCACGTCGTGGCGGAGGCCTGTCTCATCGACCGCTCGGGCGGCGAAGCCGACGTCGGCGTGCCGTTGGTCGCGCTCGCGCGTTACAAGGTACCCGCCTATCCGGCGTCGGAAGTTCCGCCGGAGATGGCGAAGATCCCGGCCGTGAAACCGGGCAGCCGAGGTCTGGCCTGATGCTGTTCCGCAGCCGGGAGACGCCTGATCCGATCACCCGCATTCGCACCGCCGTGTGGCCGACGCGGAGCTGGTCGCGGTCCTTCGAGTACTTCAAGAAGCGGGTGCTGAGGCTCGCCGGCTCGCCGCATGCCGTGGCGCTGGGCGTGGCGATTGGCGTCGCCGTCGCGTTCACGCCGTTCCTCGGCTTCCACATCCTGATCGCGCTGCCGATCGCCTACGTGCTCGGCGGCAATCTGGTCGCCGCGGCGCTGGGGACGGCGTTCGCCAACCCGCTGACCATTCCGTTCATCTGGACGGGAAGCTATCGCCTCGGCCGTTTCTTCGTCGGTGGGCCGACGCGCTTTCGCAGCGGCGGCGACGTTCCGGCCAACCTGGCGGAGAAGTCGCTGCACGCGATATGGCCGGTGATCAAGCCGATGATCGTCGGATCGATCCCGCTCGGGATCGCGGCGGGCATCATCGCCTATTTCATCGTCCTGATGGCGACCAGCGGCTTCCGCGCCATGCGCCGCGAGCGGCTGGCCGCCGCGCGGCAGCGCTCGGAGGGTCTGTCGAAGCCGGCGCCGGCCGAAGGGGCGTGATGAAGCCAGCCTCGATCGCACCGGCCCTGCGCCTCGGAGTCAACATCGACCACGTGGCGACCATCCGCAATGCGCGGGGCGGCGACGCGCCCGATCCCGTTCGCGCCGCCGAACTCGCCCAATCCGTCGGCGCCGACGGCATTACGGCGCACCTCCGCGAAGACCGCCGCCATATCGGCGACCGCGATATCGAACGGCTGCGGGCAAGCCTGCGCATTCCGCTCAATCTGGAAATGGCGGCAACGGACGAGATGATTTCCATCGCGCTGCGCCATCGTCCACATGCGGTTTGCATCGTGCCGGAGCGGCGCGAGGAACGCACGACGGAGGGCGGCATCGATGCGGCGGGGCAGCTCGCCCGGCTTACGCCGATGGTGGCGAAGCTGTGCGACGCCGGGATCCGCGTGTCGCTGTTCATCGAGCCGGATGTCCGGCAGATCGACGCCGCAGCCAGGCTTGGCGCGCCGGTGGTGGAACTGCACACCGGAACGTATTGCGAAGCTTATCACTCCGGTGGGGA
>DASZQY010000249.1:0-2378 GCA_035549395.1 Bauldia sp. | reverse complement strand
GTTATCCGCGCCGGCTGCGGCCGTTTGCGATCGGGTTCTGCTCGACCAGTTTCTGGATGAAGGCGACGTCGTCGCCGCTCACGGAATCGACCAGCCCGGCGCGCAACCACTCCGCCATCTTCGGCCGCACGTCGCGACCGTGCACCCAAAACGGCACCAGTTTCTCCGGTCGCGGCAGGCTGAGCCGGTTGCTGAGCCCGGCCTCGTGCAGCGCCGCCGCGTCCTCCGGCGCGAACATGTCGAGCTCAATCGAAACCGAGTCGGCCCCGCACGCCTTCACCACCGGCACGATATTGACGTGGCGGGCGTGCAGGATCGCCTCCGTCCGGATCTTGGGCTCGTGCTCCTTCAGTCGCGCCAGATCGACATGGTTGAACGACAATGCGATCGCGTGTCCGAAGCTGTCGGTTTCCTTCAGCACCTCCGCCATCCGCCGCCACAACCCATCGGCACGGTGGCGATCTTTCATCTCGACCACGACGCCGATGTTGTTTTGCTTCGCCCATTGCATCACTTCCGCGAACGTCGGCACGCGTGTTCCCGCAAACCGGCCGCCGAAAGCGACGGCCGCGTTCAGCTCGCGGACGCTCTTCAAATCGAGATCGCCGACGAAGCCATGGCCGTTGGTGGTACGATCCAGCGTCTCGTCGTGCATCAGCACGGCTTCACCGTCGCGGGTCAGGACGATATCGATCTCGACGGTGGTGGCGCCGGCGTTCCTCGCCCCCTCCAGGCCGGTAATCGTGTTCTCCGGAAAGCACAGGCTGTATCCGCGATGGCCGCAGACATGCGTGAAGCCGTTGTCCGCGGCGCGAAACGAGATCGACATTTCCGAAATTCCCCCTGCTCTATGACGGCGCCCGCGAAGCGTGCCCGCTCCGCGACGGCGCTAAGTTTTCTCGTGATGGCATGTGCTACTGATTGCGGATCGCGACGTTGGCGCCGGCCACACGGCGGCCGGCTTCATCAAACAGCAGCGTCGCGTCTGGCTGGAAAGTGATCCCCGGCCGCTCGCCGATGTGCCAGCGGGCTACCGTGCCAGCTTCCAGCGCCTTGATCTCTCCCATCGTCGTTCGCAGCAGGTAAAGGACCTCGCGGCCCATGGGCTCGATCTGGACGACATCCGCCGGCAGCGGCCCGCCGACTGTTATGTTTTCCGGCCGGATGCCGAGCGTGACCGGGCCCGCTGCCTTGCCGGACAGCGCCAGCGACGCCTCGCCGACGCTAACGCCGGCAGGGCCGGCCACGCCCGGCAGAAGGTTGATCGGCGGAGCGCCGATGAAGCCGGCAACGAACAGACTATTCGGCCTGGCATAGAGGTCGTCGGGCCCATCGACCTGCTCGATGCGGCCCTTGTTCATGCACACGATGCGATCGGCCATGGTCGTCGCCTCAAGCTGATCGTGCGTGACCAGGATGGTGGTGAGGCCGAGCTTGGCCTGCAGCTGCTTGATCTCCGAGCGCATCGTCAGGCGGAGCGTGGCATCGAGATTGGAAAGCGGCTCGTCGAGCAGCAGGAGCTGCGGCTGCTTGACCAGCGCACGAGCCAGCGCGACGCGCTGCTGCTGGCCGCCGGAAAGCTGCGACGGCCGGCGATCGAGCAGCTCCTGCACGCGCACGAGAGCGGCTGCCTCCTCGACCCGCCGCTGGCGCTCCGCCTGTGAGGTCGACTTGAAGCGCAGGGGAAACGCGATGTTGTCGCGCACCGTCATGTGCGGATAGAGGGCATAGGATTGGAAGACGATCCCGATGTTGCGGTCCTTGGCCTCAACGTCGTTGACCTCGTGGCCGTCGAACAGCAGCCGGCCGGCCGTCGGCTTGTAGATGCCGGCGAGCATGAACAACGTCGTCGTCTTGCCGCAGCCGGATGGCCCGAGCAGCGCGACGAACTCGCCATCTTCAACGGCCAGGTTGACATCGTCGACCGCCGTCACGCTTCCCCAGGCCTTCTCAAGACCCACCAGCTCGATGCGCGCCATCCCTATCCCTTGATTCCGCTGAACGAGACTTGCGTGAGGTACCGCTGCGTGAAGGCGTAGAGAATGAGGCTGGGCAGCAGGTAGAAAACGGCGATCGCCGAGACGAGGCCATGATCGAGGCCCATGGTGTCCTGCGCGAAGAAGAACAGGAACAGGCTCATCACCCAGTTGGTTTTGCTGAGCAGCAGCGTCGCCACGAAAACGTATTCCTCCCAGCCGCGCAGGAAGGCGAAGATGGCGATTGCCGCGATGCCGACTTTCACTTGCGGCAGCACGACCAGCCAGAACGCCTGCCGGCGCGATGCGCCGTCGGCCATGGCGCTCATTTCGATCTCCCACGGCACGGCGTCGAAGAAGCCCTTCATGATGTAGATGGCGAAAGGCAGCTCGAGGGTCGCA
>DASZQY010000248.1:0-10532 GCA_035549395.1 Bauldia sp. | reverse complement strand
CAGGCGCTGAACGTCATGCGCCTGACCAGCCCGACGAGCGCGATCCTGTCGGCGATCATCTTCAACGCGCTGGTCATCATCGCGCTCATCCCGCTGGCGCTGCGCGGCGTCACCTACCGCCCGATCGGCGCCGGCCCGCTTCTCCGCCGCAACCTGCTCATCTACGGGCTCGGCGGCGTCATCATTCCCTTCATCGGCATCAAGGCTATCGACCTTCTCGTAGCCGCGCTGCATCTCGCCTGAAAGGAGAGATGGTCATGCTCAAGGAAATCCGTCCGGCCCTGGTCCTCTTCGTCGGGCTCGTGGTCATCACCGGCCTCATCTATCCGCTGGCGATGACCGGCATTGCCCAGGCGATCTTCCCGCATCAGGCCAACGGCAGCCTGATCGAACAGAACGGCGAGGTCATCGGCTCTTCGCTGATCGGGCAATCGTTCACCAGCGACCGCTATTTCCATGGCCGGCCATCGGCCACCCTTGGTCCCGATCCGTCCGATCCGAGCAAGACGACGTCCGTACCCTACAACGCCGCCAACTCGATGGGCTCGAATCTCGGCCCGACCTCCAAGGTGCTGTCGGATCGGGTCAACGCCGATGTCGCCAGGCTCAAGGCGGAGAATCCGGCGGCACCGGTGCCGGTCGACCTGGTAACCACGTCGGGCAGCGGGCTCGACCCGGACATCTCGCCGGAGGCGGCGTACTTCCAGGTGCCGCGAATTGCCAACGCGCGCGGCATGACCGAAGATCAGGTGAAGCAGCTCGTGGCGGCGAACGTGCAGGGCCGCTTCCTCGGCCTGCTCGGCGAGCCGCACGTCAACGTGCTTTCCCTGAACCTTGCCTTGGACGCGGTGGCGGCACCGCAAGGATGACAAGTCGGGACGCTTGATGTCGGACTCTCGGCGCGACCTCGACGATCGGCGACCTTCTCCGGAAGCCTTGCTGGAGGAGACGCGGCGTTCGGCCAAGCGGGGCCGGCTCAAGATTTTCGTCGGTGCGGCGCCCGGCGTGGGCAAGACCTACGCCATGCTGGAATCGGCCCGTGCCAAGGCGCGCGACGGCGCCGACGTCGTCGCGGCGGTGGTCGAGACGCACGGCCGGCGCGAGACGCAGGCGCTGCTCGAAGGCATCCCCGTCCTGCCGCGCAAGCGGCTCGAATACCGCGGGCAGACGCTGGACGAGATGGACCTCGACGGCGCCCTTGCGCGGCGCCCGCAGATCGCGCTGGTCGACGAACTCGCGCACACCAATGCGCCCGGTTGCCGCCACCCCAAACGCTATCTCGACGTCGAGGAGATGCTGGACGAGGGCATCGACGTCTACTCGACGCTCAACATTCAGCACATCGAGAGCCTGAACGACGTCGTCGCCAGGATCACCGGCGTGCGCGTCCGCGAGACGGTGCCCGATTCGATCCTCGACCGCGCCGATGCCATCGAGCTGATCGACCTGTCGCCGGACGACCTGATCCAGCGCCTGAAGGAGGGCAAGGTCTATGTGCCCGAGCAGGCGGAGCGGGCGCTGGAGCACTACTTCTCGCCCGGCAACCTGACGGCGCTGCGCGAGCTCGCGCTTCGCCGAACCGCCGACCGCGTCGACGAGCAACTGCTCAACCACATGCAGGCGCACGCTATCTCCGGCCCGTGGACGGCCGGCGAGCGCATCCTGGTGTGCATCAGCGAGGATCCGCGCGCGGCCGGGCTGGTGCGCTACGCCAAGCGGCTGGGCGATCGCCTGCATGCGCCGTTCACCGCGCTCAGCATCGAGACGCGCCGTTCGCTGCAGCTATCCGCGGAGGCGCAGGACCGCATCGCCGAAACGATGCGTCTCGCCGAGACGCTGGGTGGCGAGGCCGTGACCATACCGGGCGGTGCGCGCCGCATCGCCGACGACATCCTGAGCTTCGCGCGCGCCAACAACGTCAGCCAGATCGTCATCGGCAAGTCCAGCCGGTCGCGCTGGTTCGAACTGCTGCACGGGTCCGTCGTCCGCGACCTCGTGCGGATGGCGGGCAGCATCAGCGTGCAGATCGTCGCCGGCGACGCGCTGCCGGCGACGCCGGCGGGAAGCGCGGTGCGGACAGCGGACCGGACTCGCACGGACGAACTCGGCCTCTACGGTCTGGCGGTCGTGACCATTGGCGCGGCGATCGGGTTTGGGGCCGCGGTGCAACCCGTGCTCGGGATCGAGAACATCGACCTGATCTTCCTCACCGCCATCGTCATCGTGGCGGTCGGCTGCGGTTTGTGGCCGTCGCTGCTGGCGAGCGTGCTGGCGTCGATCGCGTACAACTTCTTCTTCCTGCCGCCGGTCCACACGCTCACCATCGCCGACCCGAAGAACGTCGCCGCGTTCGCCTTCTTCACGGTCATCGCCATCCTCGTCTCTAACGTCGCCGCCCGCGTGCGTGCCCAGGCGCTGGTGGCGATCAATCGCGCGCGCACGACCGAGTCGCTCTATTCGTTCAGCCGCAAGCTCGCCGGCGTCGGCACGCTCGACGACGTGCTGTGGGCGACCGCCTACCAGACGGCGCTGATGCTCAAGGTGCGCGTCGTTTTGCTGCTGCCGGAAAATGGCTCAGTCGCGGTGCGGGCGGGCTACCCCCCGGAAGACGTTCTCGACGAGGCGGACCTCGCGGCGGCGAAGTGGGCGTGGCAGAACGACCGTGTCGCCGGGCGCGGATCGGACACGCTGCCGGGCGCCAAGCGGCTGTTCCTGCCCATGCGTACCGGACGCGGGCCAATCGGCATCGTCGGCATCGACAACGACAAGACCGGCCCGGTGCTGACGACGGACGAGCGGCGGCTGCTCGACGCGCTCACCGACCAGGCAGCACTGGCCATCGAGCGGGTCTACCTGGTCGAGGACATGGACCGCGCCAACCGCACGATCGAGACGGAGCGGTTGCGCTCGGCGCTGCTCACCTCGCTGTCGCACGACCTCAAGACGCCGCTCGCCTCGGTGCTGGGTTCGGCGGAGACGCTGCGCAATTTCGCGGCCGGGCTGACCGATGGGCAGAAAGCGGAGCTGCTGGCGACGATCATCGATGAGTCCGAGCGGCTCAACCGCTTCATCGCCAACCTGCTCGACATGACCAAGCTGGAGGCCGGTGCGGTGACGCCGAAGACCGCGGCGCACGACGTCGGCGAGATCGTCGGCAGCGCGCTCCGCCGTGCCGGAAAGATACTCGCCGGGCACCGCGTGGAGGTCGATCTGCCGGCCGATCTGCCGATGCTGAGCGCCGATGCGGTGCTGCTGGAACAGGCGCTGTTCAATCTGCTGGACAACGCCGCCAAGTATGCCGATCCCGGCACCGAGATCCGCATCCGCGGCGGTACGGAGAAGGACACGCTGGTGGTCGAGGTGATGGACGAGGGACCGGGCATCGCCCAGCACGACGCGGAGCGCATCTTCGACAAGTTCTATCGCGCGCAGAAGGAGGACCAGGTACGGGCGGGCACCGGCCTCGGCCTGGCGATCGCGCGTGGTTTCGTCGAGGCAATGAGGGGCACACTCGTCGCCGGCAACCGTGCCGACCGGCGCGGGGCGATCTTCACCATCCGCCTGCCGATCGCCCAATCTCCCCAGGGCCTGGCTCCCCAGGGGCTGGCGAGCGCGGCATGAATCCGACATGAATACCGGCGCGCCGCTGAAGGTGCTGGTGATCGACGACGAGCCGCCGATCCGCAAGCTGCTGCGCATGGGGCTGGGCACCCAGGGCTACGAGACGCTGGAGGCATCCAACGGCAAGCTCGGGCTGGAGATGCTCGCCCGCCAGCCAGACATCGTGATCCTCGATCTCGGCCTGCCGGATGTCGACGGGCTCGACCTGCTGCGGCAGATAAGAACGCGCAACGAGCGCGTGCCGGTCGTCGTGCTCTCCAGCCGTGGCGACGAGAGCGGCAAGGTGCAGGCGCTCGATCTCGGCGCCGACGACTACGTCACCAAGCCGTTCGGCATGGAGGAGCTGCTCGCCCGCATGCGGGCGGCGCTGCGCCACCAGCTGCAGGTGCAGGGCGAGCGGCCGATCTTCAAGGTCGGCGACCTTTCGGTCGATCTCGTCCGGCGCATCGTCACCGTGCGCGGCGCCGAGGTGAAGTTGTCGCCGAAGGAATACGACCTGCTGCGCATCCTCGTGCAGCACGCCGGCAAGGTGCTGACCCACAAGTTCCTGCTCACCGAGCTTTGGGACCCGCTGACCGACGCGCAGTACCTCAGGGTTTACGTGCGCCAGCTGCGCCAGAAGATCGAAGCCGACCCGGAGCGGCCGCAGTACATCCTGACGGAAACCGGGATCGGTTACCGGCTGAAGGCGCCGGACTAGGCTGATGCCGGCGCGGCGCCGCCGCGCTCGCGCACAATGTGAGCGATGCCGTGGCCGTCGTCGGAGGCGACCTTGAAGCCAAGTGCCTCGGCGAGTGCGAGCAGTGGCCGATTGGAAAGATAAACGTCCCCGGTCAGGCGCTGAATGCCGCGGCGGTCCGCATAGGTCAGCAGCTCCGTCATGAGATAGCGGCCGATGCCGTGGCCGGTGAGGTCGGAGCGCACCATGATCGCAAAT
Organism: Bauldia sp.; assembly: GCA_035549395.1. Taxonomy (GTDB): domain Bacteria; phylum Pseudomonadota; class Alphaproteobacteria; order Rhizobiales; family Kaistiaceae; genus DASZQY01. The sequence continues at coordinate 5,974 of DASZQY010000248.1, read as the reverse complement.
TCGGCGGCGACGCCGTCGGGGTCGGCGACGAGGCGGGCAACGCCGTTGATCTCGCCGTCGGCGCCCGCGTCGAGCGGCTGGGCGACGAGCGCCATCTCGCGATCGTAGTCGATCTGCGAAAGGCGGGCGGCCAGCGCATGCGGCAACTCGCGGAGCGGGCGCAGGAAGCGCATACGCACGCCGTCGGGTGAAGAACGGCGCAGCATGTCGACCAGCGCCGGCTCATCCTCGGGCCGGATCGGGCGCACGCGGTAGCGCCGGCCATCGATCGCGGCGTCATGGTCGAGATCGGCCGGGTAGGGACGGATGGCGAAGTGGCTTTCGGGCGGCGCCGCGCGGATGACGATGCGGGCATCGAGGGCGATGACCCCGCGGTCGTCGGCGAGCAGCGGATTGATGTCGAGCTCGGCGATCTCCGGGCAGTCGATAACGAGATTGGAAAGCGAGACGAGCGCCCCGGCGACGGCCTGCATGTCCACCGGCGGCTGGTCGCGGTAGCCGCCGAGCAGGCGGGCAATGCGCGTGCGGTTGACCAGCTCGAGCGCCAGCGGAACGTTCAGCGGCGGCAGGCCGATGGCGCGATCGCGGATGATCTCGGCGGCCGTGCCGCCCTGGCCGAAAAGGATGATCGGCCCGAAGAGACGGTCGTCGCTGATGCCGAGAAGCAACTCGTGGGCGGCGGGGCGGCGGATCATTTCCTCGACGACGAAGCCGGTGAGCCGGGCGGAAGGTGCATGCTGGTGGACGACGTCCAGCATCTGCCTGGCCGCGCGCTCGACGGCCTCAGGCGAATCGAGGTCGAGCTTCACGCCGCCGACGTCCGACTTGTGGCTGATGTCGGGCGACAGAATCTTCAGCACCACAGGGAAGGACATCTGGCGGGCGAGGCGCACGGCTTCCTCGACGGTGGCGGCAGCGCGCGTGGCAACCGTCGGGATGCCGTAGGCCGCGAGAATCGCCTTGGAGTCCGGCTCGCTCAGCAGCGAGGTGCCGTGCTGGAGCGCGACGTTGATGAGGCCGCGCACCAGCTCGCGCGCACCGGGGCCGACGAGCGGCGCGGGCGGCGACTGCGGCGTCTGCAGCAGCGCGTCCTGATTGCGGCGGTATTCGACCAGATGCATGAAGGCGCGGATCGCCTCGTCGGGCGTCTCGTAGGTCGGGATCTTGCGCTCCGTGAACAGCGCCCGGCCCCTGCCCGCCGCGGGATCGCCCAGCCAGCAGGTGAGCACCGGCGCCGTCTTGTCACCGATGTTCGAGGCCACGGCGTTGGCCGCGTCCGTGCTGTCGGCAACGGCCGTCGGGCAGTTGAGAACGAGGAGGGCATCGGTCGCGGTGTTGCCGGCGAGAGCCTTCATGGCGGTGGCGTAGCGCGCGCCATCGGCATCGCCCAGGATGTCGACCGGGTTGCCGTGCGACCAGGCTTTGGGCAGCGACTGGTTCAGCGTTTCGATCAGCTCCTTGGGCAGCTCGGCGAGGCGACCGCCGCGCTCTTCCAGCGCATCGGCAGCCAGCACACCGGCGCCGCCGCCGTTGGTGACGATGGTGAGGCGCTCGCCCCGGATGTCGATGCCGGACGAGAGAGTGGTCACCGCCTCAAAGAACTCGCGCAGCTCGTGGACGCGGAGCGTGCCGGCGCGACGGAAAGCGGCGTCATAAACCAGATCGGCGCCGGCGAGCGCGCCGGTGTGGGACATGGCGGCCCTGGCGCCGGCGTTGCTGCTGCCGGACTTGATGACGATCACCGGCTTGCTGCGCGCCGCGACGCGCGCCGCCGACATGAACTTGCGGGCATGGGTGATGCTCTCGATGTAAAGGAGGATGGCGCGCGTCTTCTGGTCGAGGGCGAGATAATCGAGCAGGTCGCCGAAATCGACGTCGACCATGTCGCCGAGCGAGACGACGTGGGAGAAACCGAAGTTGCGGCCCTTGGCCCAGTCGAGGATGGCGGTGGCGAGCGCACCCGACTGGCTGAGGAAGGCGACGGAGCCGTCGGCCGGAGTGAGGTGCGCGAAGCTGGCGTTGATGCCACGGCCGGGCGAGATGAAGCCCAGGCAGTTCGGGCCGACGATGCGCATGAGATTCGGGCGTGCGGCAGCGAGTACGCTCTCGACCAGGCGTTTTCCTTCGCCGCTGCCGCCTTCGCTGAAGCCGGCCGTGATCACCACCGCCGCACGGCAGCCGCGGGCGGCGAGCTCGCCGACCAGACCGGGCACGGTGGCCGGCGGCGTCGCGATGACGGCAAGATCGGGGGTCAGCGGCAGCTCGGCGACGGTGCGATAGTTGAGCGTCGAGCGGATGGACTGCTCGTGCGGGTTTACGGGGAAGATCGGGCCGGAGAAGCCGGTGTCGAGCAGGTTGCGGGCGAGCACCGCGCCGACCGAGCCCGGCTGGTTGCTGGCGCCGACCAGCGCGATGGACTTGGGCTCGAAGAGCGCGTCGAGATTGCGAATGGTCATCGGGGGTCCGCCACCAGCCGAATCAGTGGGTTTTGGCTATGGCATTACGGATAGCGTCGGGAAGCGCATTTCCCAATGACGGTTTCTCAACGATGACCACATGCGCCGCGGCGGCCTTGCGCCGTGTCGATTCGGTCGGGTTGGTGGTGATGAGGATGGCGGGAAGCGTGACGCCGCGGCCGCGCAGCGTGGAGACCAGATCGAGCCCGTCGGCATCGGGGAGCTTGAGGTCGACAACAAGGCAGCCGGACTCTGGAAAAGCGGCGACGTCCAGAAGCTGACTGGCGGTGGGGAAGGTGCGCACGTTCATCCCTTCCACCCGCAGATAGAAGGAAAGCGAGTTCAGCACCGCCTCGTCGTCATCCAGTATGAAGACGGTCGGCAGCGAGTTTGCCGGCGGAGGAGAAGAGTGGGCAATCATGGCGGCAAAATAGCCGCCGGCGACCGGCCCCGCTTTGCGGTGGCTCAATGTCCCCAGGGTGGGCGATTTCAGGCGCCGGGGACCACCAGCAGCGCCATCCGCACCAGCTCGGAGAGGCTGCCGGCCTGCATCTTGGTCATCACGTTGGCACGATAGATCTCAACCGTTCGCGGGCTGATGCCGAGGTCGAAGGCGATGACCTTGTTGGGGTGACCTTCGACGAGGCCATCCATGACCTGCCGTTCGCGATCGGTCAGCGTGCCGACCCGCAAGCGGATCTCGGCGGCACGCGCGTCGCGCGAGGTGGAGGTGGCCGATCCGGCGCGGGCGGCATGCACCGCAGCGAGCAGCGCCTCGTCGTCGAAGGGCTTCTCCAGGAAATCGGCGGCGCCGAGCTTCATGGCCTCGACGGCGAGGGGGACGTCGCCGTGCCCGGTCATGACGATCACCGGTACCCCGTCGCCGCGGGCGCGCAGCGTGCGCAGCAGATCGATGCCGCTGACGCCGGGCATGCGCACGTCGGTGACGATGCACGTCTCGGCAAGATCGGTGACGGTATCAAGAAACTGGCGGGCGGATTCGTGCGTCCGCACCGTCAGCCCGGCGCTGACGAGCAGGAAAGAAAGGGAATCGCGGACCGCATCGTCATCGTCGATCACGTGGACTACGGAATCAGTCGGCATCGGCAGCGGCCTCCTGCTCGTCGACGCGGCGCAGCGTGAAACGGAAGGTCGTGCCGCCGTCCGGGTTCGGCTCGGCGCGGATAGAGCCGCCATGGGCGTCGATGATGGTGCGCGAGATCGACAGGCCAACCCCCATGCCCTGGCGCTTGGTGGTGACGAACGGCTGGAACAACTGTTCGGCTATCTCCGGGGCGATGCCGCTTCCCGTATCCGTGACGCTGATTTCGACCATCGTGTCGTCGAGGGCGGCGGTCGCGACATACAACTCGCGGCGATCGCTTTGCAGCATGGCGTCGATGGCGTTGCGCATGAGGTTGAGCAGCACCTGCTGTACCTGAACGCGATCGGCCAGCACCAGGTCGGCACGGGGATCGAGGCGGAAACTCACGCGAACCCCATGCTCCTTGGCGCCCACCAGCGCGAGAGCACTCGCTTCTTCCACCAGCTTGGCGAGATTTTCAATGCGGCGTTCGGTTTCGCCGCGGCTGACAAAGTCACGCATGCGGCGGATGATCTGGCCGGCGCGCAGCGCCTGGTCGGATGCCTTCTCGAGGGCGTCGCGGGCGGTGTCCATCGTCGGTCCTTGCGCGCCGGCGAGGAGGCGCTTGGAGCCGCGCAGGTAGTTGGCGATGGCGGTCAGGGGCTGGTTCAGCTCGTGGGCGAGCGTCGAGACCATCTCGCCGAGGGCAGAAAGGCGCGAGATGTGGACGACTTCGGCCTGCAGCTCCTGCAACCGGGCCTCGGCCACCTGACGCTCGCTGAGATCGCGGACGAAACCGGTGAAGAAGCGGCGGTCGGGCGATATCACCTCGCCGACGGACAGCTCCATCGGGAAGGTCGAGCCGTCCTTGCGCTCGCCGACGACGATGCGTCCGAGGCCGATGATGCGCCGTTCGCCGGTGGCCTTGTAGCGGGCGAGGTAGCTGTCGTGCGCCTCGCGATAGGGCGTCGGCATCAGGATCTTCACGTTGCTGCCGATCACCTCCGCAGCGCGGTGGCCGAACAGACGTTCAGCGGCGCTGCTGAACGAGGTGATGCTGCCGCGATCGTCGATCACGATCATGGCGTCGGGGACCGTATCCAATATCGACTGGAGATGCGCCTCGCGGGCGCGCAACTCGTTCGTCTGGCTGGTCGCCAGCGCCTGGCTGTGCCGCAGACGCTCCCCGAACCACGCGATGCCGATGCCGACAAGCGCAAACGTGATGCCGTTGATCGCGTTGGGGACGTCGACTTCGTTGAGATGGGTGACGAAGACGTAGGAGCCGACGAGGCTCAATGCCGTAGCGAAGAGGCCCGGGCCAATTCCCCCCAGCACGGCCGCGATGAGCACGGGCGGGACGAACAGCACGAGCAGGGGCAAGCCGCCAAGAACCGGACTGATGAGCAGCCGGATCGCGAGCACGACAGCGACAAGAACGGCCGCTGCCAGATAGTTCGCACCGGGTCGGCGAGGGACGGGAGCTTCAGTCATGGCGGATTCGCGCAAAAGCGATGGTTTTTGTGCGGTTACTACGCGTCGCTACGGGAAATCCCGTAGGGACAATACCGGAATTTCGCGTCGTCGGCGTGGGCTTTATCAATCCGGCACCGATCAAGAAACAGGAGCCACTCATGCTCAGCACCAGCCAGACCCTCCACGCGAACGATCGTTCTGCGCGTTCCATGCATGCTGCGGAAGGCCGCGGTCTTTCGGGCGCCTTCGAAATGTTCGCCGCGCCCATGAATTTCGGCCGCGACGAGGAAATCTACGGCGAGGGCGAGCCGGCGGAGTACCTCTATCAGGTGGTGCGCGGCGCGGTGCGCACGACCAAGATGCTTGAGGACGGACGCCGCCAGATCGGCGCCTTCTACCGCCCGGGCGATTTCTTCGGACTGGAGGCCGGCGACGAGCATTCCTTCAGCGCCGAGGCAATCTGCAACTCGGTCGTGCGCCTGGCCAAGCGCAGCAGCATCGTCGCCATGGCATCACGCGACACGACGCTGGCCTCGGAGCTGTGGACTTCCACCGCGCGCAGCCTACGCGTCGCGCAGGAGCACATGCTGCTGCTCGGCCGCAAGACGGCGGAGGAGCGGCTGGCCAGCTTCCTCCTGTCGCTGGCGGGCGCTCCGGCAAACGGACAGATCGTGGTGGAGTTGCCGATGTCGCGGCAGGATATCGCCGATTATCTCGGGCTCACGATCGAGACCGTGTCGCGGACCTTCACCAAGCTGGAGGACAATGCCGCAATTGAATTGCCGAGTTCGCGGCGTATCGTTGTGCGGAGCCCGAGCGGCCTCCAGCGCCTCAACGGCTGATCGCGAAATTCGCAGGAAAAGGCAAATACCATGTTTCGTACGGTCCTGGTTCATCTCGACAACGCCAAGGGATCGAGTGCGCGACTGCAGTTCGCGACGAGTCTGGCGCATGACTA
>DASZQY010000247.1:0-2808 GCA_035549395.1 Bauldia sp. | reverse complement strand
AACACGGGCGATGCCGTTCGAGCCTTTGAAAACGTAATCGGTAACTGCCTCGCGCAAACGCACCCGGCCGAAACGCTTGCCCTGCTTGCCCGCCCTCCCCGCAATCCTTAAATTGCCCCCATGACCTACATCGACGCCACAGTCGCGCCCCTCCGCAAAACCGGCCAGATCAAGATTCACGGCCTAGATGCCTTCGAAGGCATGCGCAGGGCCGGCCAGCTCACCGCCCGCTGCCTCGACATGCTGACCGACCATGTCGCGCCGGGCGTGCCCACCGACACCATCGACCGGCTGGTATACGAGTACGCCATGGATCACGGCGCGCTGCCGGCGACGCTGATGTATCGCGGCTACCGCAAGTCCACCTGCACCTCGCTCAATCACGTGGTCTGCCACGGCATCCCGAGCGACAAGCCGATGCGCGAAGGCGACATCGTCAATATCGACGTGACCCTGATCCTGAATGGCTGGCACGGCGATTCCAGCCGCATGTATCCGGTCGGCGCCATCCCGCGCCGGGCGGAGCGGCTGATCGAGGTCACGCACGAGGCCATGATGCGCGGCATCGCCACCATCCGCCCCGGCTCCACCACCGGCGACATCGGCGCCGCCATCCAGAGCTATGTCGAGGTGCAGCACATGAGCGTGGTGCGCGACTTCTGCGGTCACGGGCTCGGCCGCCTGTTCCACGACGAGCCCAACATCGTGCATGTCGGCCGTCCCGGCGAAGGCATCGTCTTGAAGCCCGGCATGTTCTTCACGGTCGAGCCGATGATCAATCTCGGCCGCCCGCATGTGAAGGTGCTGTCCGACGGCTGGACCGCGGTCACCCGCGACCGCTCGCTCTCGGCGCAGTTCGAGCACACCGTCGGCGTGACCCCCACCGGGGTCGAGGTGTTCACCTTCTCGCCGGCCGGGCTGGACAGGCCGCCGTATAAGCGCCCCTGATCCGTTCGTCCCCGCGAAAGTGGGGACCCAGCGCTGGATTCCCGCTCGCACGGGAATGAGCGGAGAATGGGGACGCCCTCGTCCTGCGCCCACAACTGCACTACAATTGCCGCGTGCGGGGACGGGCGCGGGCATGACCGACAAGCAGGACGAGAACGAAGAGCCGGCGGGGCTTGCCGAATCCGTGCCGCATTATCACGGCCATCGCGAACGGCTGCGTGCGCGCTTCCGCGAGGCCGGCGCCGATGCGGTGAGCGATTACGAACTGCTCGAACTGGTGCTGTTCCGCGCCATTCCCCAGCGCGACATCAAACCGCTCGCCAAGGAATTGATTGCCAAATTCGGCTCCTTCGCCGAAACGGTGGCCGCCCCGCCGGCGCGGCTCGCCGAAACCAAGGGCATGGGCGAAGCCGCCATTACCGAACTGAAGATCGTGCAGGCGGCGGCCAACCGGCTGGCGCGCGGACAGGTGAAGAAGCGCCCGGTGCTGTCATCCTGGTCGAGCGTGCTCGACTATTGCCGCACGAGCATGGCCTTCGCCGAGAAGGAGCAGTTCCGGCTTCTGTTCCTCGACAAGCGCAATCAGCTCATCGCCGACGAGGTGCAGCAGACCGGCACCATCGATCATACGCCGGTCTATCCGCGCGAGGTGGTCAAGCGCGCGCTGGAGCTTTCGGCCACCGCGATCATCCTGGTGCACAACCACCCGTCCGGCGACCCGACGCCGTCGCGCGCCGACATCCAGATGACGCAGTCGATCATCGAGGTCGCCAAGCCGTTGGGCATTGCCGTGCACGATCACATCATCGTCGGCAAGGAAGGCCACGCCAGCTTCAAGGGGTTGCGGTTGATTTGACGCGCAGTGCTCCAAGCCCGCCGGCGAACGGGTTGGCGTGGCAGAGCCCGCAACTCACCTGCGTATCGGCCGCCAGCGTGATCTTGGCCTCGCCGGTTTTGCACAACGAGCCTTGCTCGCAGCGCAGGCCCGGCCGCGCGATCGCCGTCACGCCGAGCACCGTCCCCTCGCCCTTGCGGCCGTGGCAGGCGGCGCAATCGGTCAGGCCATGCGTCTCGGCGTAATCGCCATGCCGTGACACCCAGTTGGCCGAATTGCCGGCATTGCCGACCGGATGCATGCCGTGCGGACCGGACAGCGAGGCGGCCATCGTGCCGGTATGGCAGGTGTCGCATTCCATGATGCGGCCGCTGTGACCCTGGAGCTGCGCGGCGGCGACATTGTCGTTGCCGAGCGGATTGTTTGTCGGCCATTCGGCATGCGTGCTGCCGTGGCAACCTTCGCAGAACACGCCGCCATGGCGGTCGACGCTGAGCCGGTAGAGCTGCGGGTTGCCGGTCGCCGGGCCGCTTCGCACGCGCTCTTCGGCGAAGCGCAGATTGGTCGGCAGGATCGGCGTCGCCTTCGCATCGTTTTTCAAATAGGCCTGCAACAGGCGGATCGCGTCGGGTGCCGCGATGACGCCGGGCGCTTTGGCGAGATTGCTGTTGGCGTCGCCGGTGTGGCACGAGCCGCAAGTTGGCTCGTTGGCCCAGGGCACGCGCGGCGTCTTCGGATTGGTATAGTAATCGGAGGCGACGATGAAATTGCCCGCCGGCTTGTTGCGGGAAAAATCGTCGCCCACCTGCGTCATCTGGCCATGGCAATCCTGGCAGACCGTGCCGGCCTTGGCCGCCATGGTGCCTCGCAGACACTCGGTGCGTTTGCCGGGATGGCATTGATAGCAGGTCGCCTCCAGCTTGTTTTGCTCGAAGGCATTGATCGGGGTCGTGGCCTGATCCTTCGTGCGCCTTGGATCGTTCGGCGGCGGCATCGTCGGGAAGATCAGCGCACCATTGTTCCTG
>DASZQY010000246.1:0-6894 GCA_035549395.1 Bauldia sp. | reverse complement strand
CCGTCGAGCGCATCCGCGCGGCCCGGGCCGCGATTGACGCTGCCGGCGGCGACGTGTTGCTGGTCGCGCGTTCCGAGATGCTGCTGCAGAATCCTCCGGGGCTGCTGAAGGAGACCATCCGCCGGCTCGTCGCCTTCGCTGAGGCCGGCGCCGATTGCCTATACGCGCCCGGTGCCAGCACCCGCGACGACATCCGCGCGATCGTCGAGGCGGTGGCGCCGAAGCCGGTCAACGTGCTGGCACGCAATCTCGGCGGCCTCGTTATGCGCGACCTTGCCGCCATGGGAGTGCGGCGCGTCAGCGTCGGCGGCTCGCTGGCGCGGGTGGCATGGGGCGCGTTTCAGCGGGCGGCGAGCGAGCTTGCCGACGCCGGCACGTTCGCGGCGTTCGCCGACGCGGCATCGGGTGATCGGCTGAACGCGCTGTTTGCCGGACGCAGCGGGAGTCAGTGACCGGCGCGAGGCTTCATCGATTCAATGTGAACGGCCGTCGCCGATAGGCGCGCTGCCGGCCAAGGGGGAAGAGAGAAGAAGCATGAACAGACTGAAGGGAAAGCGCGCGTTTCTCACGGCGGCGGGCGCCGGCATCGGCGAAGCCACGGCGATCGCGTTTGCGTCCGAGGGCGCGCACGTCATCGCGACCGACATCAAGGCCGAACTGCTCGCGCCGCTCAAGGCCAGGGGAATTGCCGAGACCTACGTGCTCGACGTGCGCGACACCAGGGCGGTGCGCGCTCTGGCGGAGAAGATCGGCACGATCGACGTGCTCTACAACTGCGCCGGCTATGTCCACCACGGCACGGCGCTCACCACCAGCGACGAGGACTGGGACTTCTCCTTCGACCTCAACGTCAAGGCGATGCACCGCACGATCGGCGCCTTCCTGCCGGCGATGCTGAAGAACGGCGGCGGCTCGATCGTCAACATCTCCTCGGGCGCGTCCTCCGTGCGCGGCATTCCCAACCGCTATGCCTATGGCGCCTCCAAGGCGGCGGTGATCGGCCTTACCAAGTCCGTGGCGGCCGACTTCATCCGCCAGGGCATCCGCTGCAATGCGATCTGCCCGGGGACGATCCAGTCGCCCTCGCTCGACCAGCGCATCGCGACGCAGGCGAAGGAGACCGGCAAGTCGCTCGATGAAATCCGGCAGGCATTCGTCGACCGCCAGCCGATGGCCCGCCTCGGCACCGCCGAGGAGATCGCCTGGCTCGCCGTGTATCTGGCCTCCGACGAGTCCAGCTACACGACCGGACAGGCCTATCTCGCCGACGGCGGTTTCGCGCTGTGACGCGCGTCCTCATCGTCGGCGCGGCCGGGATGATCGGCCGCAAGCTCACGGCGCGGCTGGTCGCCGATGGTGGATTGGGCGGTCGCGCCATCGATGAGCTGATGCTCGCCGACGTCGTGCTCCCGGCTGCGGCGGCAGCCCGCTTTCGTGTCACCACACGTGCCGCCGATCTTTCAGCGCCTGGCGCCGCGGAGGCGCTCGTGGCGGCCCGGCCGGATGTCGTCTTTCACCTCGCCGCGATCGTGTCCGGCGAGGCCGAGGCGGATTTCGACAAGGGCTACCGCATCAATCTCGACGGGACACGGGCGCTGTTCGAGGCCATCCGCAGGATCGGCGACGGATACCGGCCGCGGGTCGTGTTCACGTCGTCCATCGCGGTGTTTGGATCGCCGTTCCCGCCGGCAATTTCGGACGAGTTCTTCGAGACGCCGCTGACCTCGTACGGCACCCAGAAGGCCATCGGCGAACTCCTGCTAGCCGATTACTCGCGGCGCGGTTTCTTCGACGGCATCGGCATCCGCCTGCCGACGATCTGCGTGCGCCCGGGCAAGCCCAACCAGGCGGCGTCGGGTTTCTTCTCGGGCATCATCCGCGAGCCGCTGGCGGGGCAGGAGGCGCTGCTGCCGGTCGAGGAATCCGTCCGCCACTGGTTCGCCAGTCCGCGGGCGGCGATCGGCTTCCTCATCCATGCCGCGACGCTGGACACCGCGAAGCTGGGCGACCGGCGCAATCTCAACATGCCCGGCGTCTCGGCGACCGTGGGCGAGGAGATCGCCGCGCTTCGCCGTATCGCCGGCGCTGCCGTGGCGGCGCGCATCCACCGTCAGGCGGACGCCACCATCGCACGCATCGTCGCCGGCTGGCCGGCCAACTTCGACACGCGGCGCGCGCTTGCCATGGGATTTCGCGCCGACGCCAGCTTTGATGACATCGTGCGCGCCCACATCGCCGACGAGCTCGGCGGTAGCTGGGTGCGCTAGCCGGCCGGTCTGCTTTCGCCGTCCCGGCCAAACGCCGCCGCTGTGGCGGTGAGCGCGCAGCCTTTCGCCGCCAGTAGCCGCACGGCGGCGGCGGCCGCCGCGCGGTCGCGGGTGCGGCCGGTGAAGCGGTAGCCATCGTCCAGAGACACCACGATATCGGTGCTGCGGCCGCCGTCGGCGACATCGACCGATTCGATTCTTGCGTATGGCACGGTGGTCCGCGCGACGACCCGGTATTCGAGTCCGTCCCCATGGACGACGAGCAGCGGGTTCAGGTTGTTGTGCGTGCCGGCGAATGTTCCCAGCCCCTTGCGCGAGCCGAACGCGGCGCTGAGCGGCACCGCGACGTCTCCGGGAGCCAACCGCACTTTCTCGCCGCTCCGCGCAAAGATGAAGATGCCCGCAACGATCGCCAGGATCGGTAGTGGCGCCAGCGCGATGATGAGCGGCCAGATGCTCACGTTCGCCGGCCCGGCGGCCAGGGCGTCTCGGCAACGGGCGTCAGCGGCGCCTTGCGCTCGAACCAGTTCCAGAGATTGTCCACGACCAGCTGCCCCATGGCGTCGCGCGTGTGCACGGTGGCCGATCCGACATGCGGCAGCAGGACGGCGTTGGGCAGGGCGACGAGCTCATGCGGGACGTTCGGTTCGTTGACGAAGACGTCGAGGCCCGCAGCCCGGATCGTGCCGTCCTTCAGCGCCGCGATCAGGGCGCCTTCGTCCACCGTTGCGCCGCGGCCGATGTTGATCAGCACGCCGTTGCCGCCGAGCGCGCGCAGGATGTGCGCATCGATCAGCTTGGTGGTCTCCGGCGTGCCCGGAACGATCACGATCAGGGTGTCGACGTCGCGCGCCATCGCGGCGAGGTCGGGATAGTGGCGGTAGGCGACGTCGGTGCGGGCGTGGCGCGTGTGATAGACGACCGGCACCTGCATCGCGTCCAGGCGGCGCGCCACCGCCATGCCGATCCGCCCGAGACCGACGATCCCGACGGTGCGGTCGCGCAGCGTCGCCGTGAGCGGATAGGGCGCGCTCGCCCACTTGCCGGCGCGCAGGTAGCGTTCGGCAGCGGAGAGTTCGCGCACGGTCATCAGCAGCAGGCCGAGCGTGGTGTCGGCGACCTCCTCGGTCAGCACGTCGGGCGTGTTGGTGACGACGATGCCGCGAGCCGCCGCCTGCGCGACGTCGACGCCGTCGTAGCCGACGCCGAAGCTTGCCAGTATCTCGAGCTTCGGCATGCGATCGAGCATAGCGGCATCGACGCGCACGCCCGGCGCACGTGCGAAACCGCGCACGGCGGTGAGATCGCCGTCCGCCCCGCGCACGGCGAAAAGGTCGGCAAGTGCCTCGCCCGCCTTCGCGGGCAGCCTGCCGCTGACCAGAACCTCGACCTTCGACAAATGATGACTCCTGCTTGTCTCAACCTTCGCGGCGTACGCGTTCACGATAGAGGACGTAAAGCCCGCTGGCGACGATGATTGCGGCGCCGAGCAGGGTATAGGGACCCGGCACGTCGCCGAAGATCAGATAGCCCGAGGCGATCATCGAAAGCAGCTGCACGTAGGAAAACGGCGCCAGCAGCGTTGCCGGCGCCCGCCGATTGGCGAGGATCAGCAGCCAGTGACTGATGCCGCCGGCGACGCCCATGAGCAGCAGGGCGAATATCACCCACCCGCTGGAAGGCGAGACCCAGACGAAAGGAACGCCAGGCGCCAGTGCGATGGTGGAGAGAAGCGAGCCGTAGATCAGCATGCTGCCCGGCGACTCGGTCGAAATCATGAGCCGGTTCCAGATCGCGTAGCCGGCGTTGCAGAAGGCGGTGGCGACAGAGAAGAGCGCCCACGGCTGGAAGGCGCCCGGCTCCGGCTGCACGACGATCAGCACGCCGAGGAAGCCGACGATGACCGCCGCCCAGCGTCGCGGGCCCGCCCATTCGCCAAGCAGCGGGCCGGCCGCCGCCGTCACGATGAGAGGTGCGGCGAAGCTGATCGATATGGTCTGCGCCAGCTGGAGATGCTGGACGGCGATGAAGTTGAAGGTGGTCGAGCCCAGCAGAAAAAGCGCGCGCACGACGTGCGCGCCCGGGCGCCTGGTGCGAAAAAGCGCCGGCGTCGCCCACGGGCGCAGCGCAAGCGCGGCAAATACCACGCTCACCGCATAGCGCACCCAAACGATCTGCAGGGTCGGGACGCCATGTGCGCCGGCAAACTTCGCCGAGCTGTCCAGCGAGGTGAAGATCGTGACGGCCGCGCAGGTGAGCGCGATGCCGATCAGGCGGTCGCGCGCCTCCCTGTCGCCGCCCAGTGCGGAGTCGGTCACATGCCTCCCGTCGCCGTCAGTAGGTGGCGCGGCCTCCGGAGACGTCGAACGTGAAGCCGGTGGTGAAGGAGCACTCCTCGGACACCATGAACGCGATGGTGGCCGAGATCTCGTCGACCGTCACCATGCGGCCGCGCGGGATCTTGGAGAGCATGTAGGCGAGATGCTCTTTTGTCACCTGCTCGCGCACCATGGGCGTGTCGGCGGTCACCGGGGCGATCGCGTTCACCGCGATGTTGTACTCGGCCAGCTCCTTGCCCAGCGACTTGGTGAGACCGATGATGCCTGCCTTGGAAACCGAATAGGCCGAAGCGTTCGGGTTGCCTTCCTTGCCGGCGATCGAGGCGACGTTGGCGATGCGCCCGTAGTTCTGCGCGATCATGCCGGGAACGATGGCGCGGCAGCAGATGAACTGGCTGCGCAGGTTGACGCGGATGACCGCGTCCCACTGGTCGATCGGGTAGTCCACGACCTTGGCGTTGACGCCGTTGATGCCGGCGTTGTTGACGAGAATGTCGATCTTGCCCAGCCGGCGTACGGTCTCGTCGCGCGCCGCGATGACCGCATTCTCGTCGGCTACGTCGAGATTGACCGCCGTCACCTTGCCGCGCGCCGCAAGTTCGCCGGCGGCGCCTTCGGCAAGCGACTTGTCCCGATCCCAGATGGCGACGGCAGCGCCTCCAGCGAGGAGACGTTCGACGACGGCGCGGCCGATGCCGCGCGCGCCTCCGGTAACGACGGCAGCACGGCCGGAGAAATCATAGCGGTTTGTCATGAAAGCGCGACTTGGAGAGAGAACTCGGCGGCGGGGATATTAGTCCGACACTGACCGTCGCGGCAACGGCTTAGACGGCTTCTTCTTCCAGCTCAGCCTCGTCCGCCTCGATGGTGCGGCCGGACAGCTTGCCGCCGAGATTGCGCTCGATCTGGCGCAGCAGCTTGCGCAGGCGCTTGCGGTCCTTGTCGTCGATATCGGCCAGCGCGGCCTTCTCGATGCGCTTCCAGACCTTGTCGATGGAGGCGATGGCTCGCCGGCCGCGCTCGGTGAGAAACACTTCGGCCTGTCGCCCGTCGCCGCTGGAGGGGCGCCGCTCGACGTAATCCTGCGCCGCCAGTCGGCTTATCATCTTGGTGACGGTCGGCGGCTGCACGCCGAGCGTGGCGGCGATGTCGCTCATCGTCATGCCGTCCTCGGCAGATAGCGACTTGAGCAGCGTCTCCTGCCCCGAGTGCAGGCCTACGCGAGCTAGCTGGCCGCCGGCGCGCACCCGATACGCGTGTGCCGCCTGGGCGAGCCGGTGGGTGACAGTCCGGCGGTGATCGAAGCCCATGATGCTGAGCAGGCTAAGGGCGCCAGATGTCGCCCGTGTGACAGCAAATCCCGCTGTTCCGGCATGGGCTTAGAAAGCGCGCATGGCGGCCGACACCTGCTCCAGAAACGCCTTCAGCGCCGGCTCCTGGTTGCGGTTCATGTCGTAGAGGGCGAGATAGCGCGAGCGGGCGAGCGGATGGACCAGCGCCCGCAGCGTGCGCTTGAACGCCTTGCGCGGCGCGTCGCCCATCAGGATGGTGCGGAAGCGGGTGCCGCCATAGGTATGCACCGCCGCGATCTTCTTGATGTGCCAGAGGTTGGGGCCGACCTTGCCATTCTCGAGCTTGAAGGAAACGCCGGGCAGGAAGACGCGGTCGCTGAAGCCCTTCAGGATCGCCGGGTAGCCGTAGTTCCAGATCGGGCAGCACAGCACCAGCGCCTCGGCGGCGTTGAGGCGGTCGACGTATTGCTGCACCGGCTTCGCGTTGATCGCCTGGTCGTGATAGTCGAGGCGCTCCTGCCGCGACAGCACCGGATCGAAGCCCTCGGCGTAGAGATCGCAGTCGTCGACGTCGTAGCCGCTCGCCGTCAGCGCCTCGATCGTCGCGCGGTGGAGGGCGGCGCTGTAGCTCGTTTCGACCGGGTGGGCGTAGAGGACGAAGACGCGCATCTACTCCGCAGCCTGCATGCCCGGGAAGAGATAGACCTTGTCGGAGTTGAGGTCGAAGTCGGGGTTCTCCCAGGCGATCATCTTGCCGGGGTTGAGCAGGCCTTTCGGGTCGGCTTCCTTCTTGAAGGCGAGTTGCACGGCGTCCGTGCGCTTCATCCCGCCTTCTTCCAGCGTGTAGCGGTG
The DNA here is from genome assembly GCA_035549395.1 of Bauldia sp. Classification (GTDB taxonomy): domain Bacteria; phylum Pseudomonadota; class Alphaproteobacteria; order Rhizobiales; family Kaistiaceae; genus DASZQY01. The sequence goes on along the minus strand of DASZQY010000246.1, from coordinate 144 downwards.
CGGGTTGAAGATCGGGCAGCCGTTGTCCTCGTGCAGGCGGATGATCTCGTCCAGCCTCGCCTCACTGGTGAAGCGCACGATCGGCAGGCCGGTGGCGACGACGTTGCCGTCGAAACGGATGAACTCGAGATGGCCGGGCACTTC
>DASZQY010000245.1:0-8088 GCA_035549395.1 Bauldia sp. | reverse complement strand
CGGCGAGCCGATGTCGATGGATCTCGCCCGCAGCGAGATCGAGGGCGCCAAGGCCGACCATTGCGCCGTCCTGCTGCAGACCGACCTGCACGATGGCCTGCCCGGCCCGATCCTGGGTGCTGCCGCGATCGCCACCGGCCTGTAAGGCCGCCGCCGTAAACCCACCGATAACTGTTTGCTGGCGGAATCCCGTCTGCCGGCTGTCTCGATTCGCCGGCCAAGAGAGGGGCGTCGGTGCGGCGTCGTGGACATGGCTGAGATTGTGCAGTTTCGTTCGCGTGCGGATTTGTTGGACGAGTCGCTGGCTGAGATCGATCTGGTGACCGCGGTGGACGCCGCGATCCGCGATCTGAGGGACATCCTGGCGGGTTGGGGCGGCGAGGCCGCGCGCCTCCAGGCCGACGAATGCCGGCGCATGCTGGAACGGGCGCTCGACCAGGCGGTCTGAGCTTTTCTCATCCGGAAAAGCAAATGGCCGGCGCGGTGCGCCGGCCATTGGTTGCCTCGTGGAAAAGGGGCTCGCCCCTTACGCAGGACAGACGGTCCGGCTCGACATGAACCCCGGGGGGCTGGGGGGCTGAGAAACTACCGTGGCTCCGCCGAACCGGACCTTGAGGCAACATAGTCAGGGTCGTTGCCCATGGTGGCTTGGCAAGGGCCGAAACAGGGCGAAATCGTGAATTGTGGACGCCACGTTCCGGGGGCGGTGGACAGGCGGCGGCTGAGGACGTTTCGCACCCTTGTCAGCGGCCGCTTTCGGGAGAAAGATGACCGAACCATAACACTCACGGCTGGAAAGGAGCGTCTGTGGACGCAGCCGAGACTTCCGAAAAAGAGCCGTCCGGCGGCCGCGCCAATCTCATCGCGCTGGCCGCCCACCGCAACGAGGGGCCGGTCGTCTTCAGCCGCCAGGAACTGACGAAAATTCTAACCGTTTACGGCCGCCACGTTGCCGACGGCGAGTGGCGCGACTACGCCATCGACCACCTGAGCGAGCGCGCCGTCTTCTCGATCTTCCGCCGCGCCTCCGAGGTGCCGCTCTACCGTATCGTGAAGCAGCCGAAGCTCGCCCGCCGCCAGGGAGCGTTTTCGCTGGTCGCTGGCAGCGGCGCCGTGCTGAAGCGTGGCCACGACCTCGCCAACGTGCTGCGTTTCATCGACAAGCCGCGGCTGGTCGTCGCCTGAGGGTTGCCGCCTAGCGGTCGGGCGGGCTCGCGTCGCCTGGCCCGAGGGCGCGCTGCATGAGGACGACGTCCAGCCAGCGGCCGTGCTTGTAGCCCACCGAGCGCATCGTGCCGACGTCGGCGAAGCCGGCCGCCTTGTGGAGCCGGATCGAGGCCGCGTTCTTCGAATCGCCGATCAGCGCGACCATCTGGCGGAAGCCGGCCGCCGCCGCCGCATGGATGAGTTGGCCGAGGAGCCGCCCGCCAAGGCCGAGGCCGCGCGAATCGGACGCGATGTAGACCGAATCTTCGACGGTGTTGCGGTAGGCCGGTCGGGCCCGGTAGGGCCCGGCGTAAGCGTAGCCCAGCACCCGGCGATCGCGCTCGGCGACGAAATAGGGATAGCCGCCCGCCAGCACCTCGGCCAGGCGCCGCCCCATCTCCGCCTCGTCCGGCGGCACGATCTCGAAAGTGGCCGAGCCGTACAGCACCTGCTCGGCGTAGATCGCCGTGATCGCCGCGACGTCGCCGGCGGTGGCGGCCCGAGTCGTCAGTTCGCCCATGCCCGCTCCACAAAAAGAAAAAGGGCGCGAAAGCCGAAGCTTCCGCGCCCTTGTTCTAGTCCCGCGCCGACCCGGCGCGTCAACCCCGTTTGCGGCTCAACCTAATTGCGGTTCGAGCCGAACAGCCTGAGCAGCATCAGGAACAGGTTGACGAAGTCGAGGTAGAGCGACAGCGCGCCCATGACCGCCTTGCGGCCGGCCACCGTGCCGTCGTCGTTGACGGTGTACAGGTCCTTGATCTTCTGCGTGTCGTAGGCGGCGAGGCCGGTGAACACGACGACGCCGATCACCGAGATCGCGAACTGCAGCGCGCTCGAGTGCCAGAAGATGCCGACCAGCGAAGCGATGATGATGCCGATCAGGCCCATGAACAGGAACGAGCCCATGCCGGTCAGGTCGCGCTTGGTGGTGTAGCCCCACAGGCTGGTCACGCCGAAGGTGGCGGCCGTGATGAAGAACACCTGGGCGATCGAGGTCCCGCTGTAGACGAGGAAGATCGTCGACAGGAAGAGACCGAGCACGGCCGCATAGAGCAGGAACAGGCCAAGCGCCGTGCCCACCTGGATGTGGCCGATGCGGAAGCTGATGAAGCCGACGAGGCCGAGCGTCACGAAGAACAGCACGAGCTGCGTGATCGGATTGAACAGCGCGACGCCGAACGAGGTCACGCCGTAGACGCCCTGGTCGGTGACGCCGATGCCGTAACCGCCCGCCGCCTGGAAAGCGAACCAGGCAACCAGGCCCGTGATCACCAGCGCGCCGGCCATGTAGTTGTAGACGCGGATCATGTGGGCGCGCAGGCCCGCATCGATCGCCTCTGCGCCGCGCGCGACGGATGCGCCGTACCGCGGCTGGTTGTCCAGATTGGCCATTAAAGGTCCCTCTCCATAGCCTGGGCGGACCACCGGCCCGCCACCATGACGCCACTTGGCCACAATATGGGCTGCTGGAACAAGCCAAACAAGACCACGATTGCCGCGGAAAACCTTGGGACACACGCGTCAATAGCGTGAAGCGGCCCTTTACACGGCTGTCATCCGACTCAATTCTGTTGTGTGACGCGCTCGTGAACCGGAGACCATGACGATGCCCCGCCTGTTCACGGCCATCGAAGTCCCCAAAACCGTCGCCAGCCACCTTTCCCTGCTCCGCGGCGGCCTGATCGGCGCCCGCTGGATCGATGCCGAGAACTACCACATCACGCTACGCTTCATCGGCGACGTCGACATGGTGGTGGCCGAGGAAGCCGCCGCCGGGCTGGCGCGGATTCACCGGCCCGAGTTCACCCTCCGCTTCACCGGGATCGCGCCGCTCGGCACCCGCAAGCAGCACTCCATCGTCGCTACCGTCGAGGAATCGCGCCCGTTGATGGAGCTGCAGGCCGAGCAGGAGCGCATTTTCCAGCGCATCGGCATCGCGCCCGAGGCGCGGCGGTACACGCCGCATGTCACCCTGGCGCGGCTGCGCGGCAGGCATCCCTATGACATCGCGGAGTATCTTTCCGTGCGCGGCGGATTCCTGGCGGATTCCTTTCCAGTCGAACGCTTCGTGCTCTACTCGTCACGCGATTCGGTCGGCGGCGGGCCCTACGTCGTCGAGGAGGCCTACGATCTGGTGCCGGCGGTGGCCGAAAGACGTCGCGCGTGACGTCGGCACTGCTTGCGGCGCGTCTTCATCCGTCCCATCTTGGACCTCTGCGGTGAAGGGACGAACCGATGCCTGAGGTACTGTACGGCGAGATTTTGGGACCGGATGTCCCGCCCCGCCCGGAGGAGGAAGCCGCCCGCACCGCGGGCGTGAAGCGCGGCTTCTGGGCCACCTTCCGCAAGGCCGCGCGCTACATTCCCTTCGCCGACGAGCTTGTCGCCGCCTACTACTGCGCGCTCGACCCGGCGACGCCGCATTCCGTGCGCGCCATCCTGATCGGCGCGCTGGCCTATTTCGTGCTGCCCTTCGATGCTGTGCCCGATTTTCTGGCCGGGATCGGCTACACCGACGACGTCACCGTGCTCCTCGGCGCCATCGCCATGGTCCGTTCGCACATCACCGCGGCGCACCGCGAAGCTGCCCGCCGGGCGCTCGACGAAAATCGCTCCTAGGCAATTCCTGAACCTTTTCCGCGACTTCCCATCACATTCTTGTCGATTTTGGCCGGCTATTGTGGCCCCGGCTCGGGGGTTGCCGGCGCGGCGCGGTTGCCATCCATTGCTTAGCGAAATAGTAACCGGGGTCGGCGAAGCTTAACAAATGATCACCAAGACCATGACTCATGTCGCCCGCGCGCTTCCGCTCGCATTTTTCCTTTCGGTAACTCTCGCCGGCGCAGCCATGGCCCAGCAGGCCGCCGGCGGCGCCACCAAGCTCGATACGTTCAAGGACTGGACGGCGTTCACCTCGGACACCGCTGACGGCAAGATGTGCTTCATCGCCACCCAGCCGACCGGCTCGAAGTACTCCCAGTCGACCAGCGGCCGCGACCCTGCCTTCCTTCAGATCACCCGCATCCCTTCCAAGAACGTCGTGAACGAGGTGAGCTCGATCGCCGGCTACACCTTCCTGGCGAGCGCCGACGTGACCAGCGACGTCGACGGCACCAAGTTCAAGATGTTCCTCGACGCCAGCCACCCCGACACCACATGGGCCGACGCCTCCCAGGAGCAGGCGCTGGTCGAGGCCATGAAGAAGGGTCACGTCTTCACCCTCACCGGCACCTCGAAACGCAAGACGGTGGTGACCGACACCTATTCGCTGTCCGGCATCACCGCGGCGCTCGACGCGATTGCCAAGGCCTGCCCATAAGCCGCAAAAGCTAGCGCAGCGGCGGCCCGGCGCTATATAAGCGCCGCCGTGTCCATCGAAGCCGCCACCATAGCCGCTGCTGCCGCGTCCGCCCCCCAGGCCGCCGCGAAACCCTCGCTCGTCGGCATGGACCGCGCCGGTCTGGCCGAGGCGCTGGGCTCGATCGGCGTACCCGATCGCCAGCGCCGCATGCGCGCCGCCCAGCTCTGGCACTGGATCTACCTCCGCGGCGCCACGTCCTTCGACGAGATGACCAATGTCGCCAAGGACATGCGGAGCGCGCTTTCCGCCGCCTTCACCATATCGCGGCCGGAGATCGTCACCGAGCAGATCTCCGAAGACGGCACCCGCAAGTGGCTGCTGCGCTACCCCTCGCGCGGCGCCGGGCGGCCGGTCGAGATCGAGACCGTCTACATTCCCGAGGAAGGCCGCGGCACGCTCTGCCTGTCCAGCCAGGTCGGCTGCACCCTCTCCTGCTCGTTCTGCCACACCGGCACGCAGAAGCTGGTGCGCAATCTCACCGCCGAGGAAATCGTCGGCCAGATCCTGCTCGCCCGCGACCGTCTCGGCGACCATCCCAAGGCGACGCCGATCGACGGCGCCGTGCCCGCGACCGGGCGCCTCGTCTCCAACGTCGTGATGATGGGCATGGGCGAGCCGCTTTACAATTTCGACAACGTCAAGGCCGCGCTCCACATCGCCGCCGACGGCGACGGCCTCGGCCTGTCGAAGCGGCGCATCACCTTGTCGACGTCCGGCGTCGTGCCGATGATCGCGCGCGCCGGCGACGAGATCGGCGTCATGCTCGCGATCTCGCTGCACGCCGTGCGCGACGACCTGCGCGACGAGCTCGTGCCGCTCAACCGCAAATATCCGATCGCGGAATTGCTGTCCGCTGTCCGGGCCTATCCGGGCCTCTCCAATGCGCGCCGCGTGACCTTCGAGTACGTGATGCTGAAAGGCGTCAACGATTCGCTTGCCGACGCCCGCGAGCTTGTCCGCCTGCTGTCCGGCATTCCGGCCAAGATCAACCTGATCCCGTTCAACCCGTGGCCCGGCAACAAGTACGAGTGCTCCGACTGGAGCCAGATCGAGAAGTTCGCCGATGTCGTCAACGAGGCCGGCTATGCTTCCCCGATCCGCACGCCGCGCGGCCGCGATATCCTGGCCGCCTGCGGGCAACTGAAGAGCGAGAGCGAGCGGCTGAAGATCCGCGAGCGCATGGCGCTGGAAGCGATGATCGCGCCCTAGGCGCCTACTTCCCGTGCGCCAGGATGAGACGGACAGCGAAGGCGCCGAGCACGCCGGCAAACAGATAATCGACAAAGCGGGTGACGCGCTTCGAGCCCTTGAGCAGGCGCGCGATGTGGCCGCCGGCAAAGATCAGTCCGCCGCAGACCGGGATATTGATGACGATGAAGGCAAGCCCGAGGAACAGCAGCTTGCCGGGGACATGGGGGTCGTTGGCCGCCACGAACTGCGGCAGGAAGGTCACGAAGAAGATGATGACCTTGGGATTGAGCAGGTTGACCAGCAGCCCCTTGGCATAAATCGCATGGAGCGATTCCGCTCTAGGCGCGGCGCGATCGAGATTGAGCGACGAGCCGTTGCGGATGGCGTCAAACGCGAGATAGGCCAGATAGGCCGCGCCGACGACCTTGAGGATGGTGAAGGCCACGACTGAGGCGGCGAGCAGGACCGACAGCCCCGCCGCCACCAACACGGAGTGCACGATGAGCCCCGTCGATGCCCCGGCCAGCGCCGCAAACCCCGCAGTGCGCGACTGGCTGATCGTCTTCGAGAGGAAGAACGTCATGTCCGGTCCCGGCGTCAGCGCCAGGACGACCGACGCCGCGAGGTAGGCGAGCAGTGTCGGCAGGCTGGGAACGAACTGGCTGAGCATTCACGCTTTATAGCCCGCTGCCGCGCTATAAGGGAGCGGTGAGCGAGCCTGACGGAAGCCCCCTTCGTTATCCTGTGCCGCCGTGGTTCACGCCGCGGACAGGGGCGCTGCTGCGCGATCCCCTCGTCGTCTGTCTGATCCTGATCGTCGCCACCTCGCTGTTCTTCGCGGTCTTTCCCGGCTTCGACGTATGGTTCTCATCGCTGTTCTACCTGCCGGGTGGCGGCTTCCCGGTCGGCACGTTGCCGGTCTCGCTCGGCCTGCGCGAATTCAGCAGTGACCTGATACGCGTTGTCGTCGTCGTCCTCATCGTCGTCGTGCTGCTCAAGCTGGCGTTCCCGTCGCAGCCGAGTCTGGTCCAGCCCCGCGACACGCTGTTCATCCTGGGCACGCTCGTCGTCGGGCCTGGGATTCTGGTGAACTGGGTGTTCAAGAATCACTGGGGCCGTCCGCGGCCGGTTTCCGTCGACGCTTTCTCCGGCAGCCATCCCTTCGTGCCGGCCTGGCACATGAGCGACGCCTGCACGACGAACTGCTCGTTCGTCTCCGGCGAGGCTTCGTCGGCGATCTGGCTGCTCGTGCTGGCGGTGCTCCTGCCGCCGGCATGGCGGCCGCTTGGCCTGCGAGTGCTTCTGGTGGTGGCGCTGGTGCTGTCGCTGAACCGCATCGCCGCCGGCGGGCATTTTCTTTCCGACACGCTGCTCGCCTGGTGGTTCACCCTGGCGGTCATGGCGGCGGGTTGGCGCTGGCTCTATGCCCGCCCGCTGATAGCGCCGGAGCGTCTCGAAGGCGGGCTGACCGATGCCGGGTGGGCGATCCGTCGTCTGTTCACCCGCCTGCGCCCGCCGCCGCCTCCGGCTGCCTGATGCGGGGCGGCTTGCCGCCGCCCGCGGCCACGTCCTATAAGCCCGCGACATTCCCCGGAGCGTACCCAATGGCTGACGTGAAGAAGGTCGTGCTTGCCTATTCCGGCGGCCTCGATACCTCGATCATCCTCAAGTGGCTGCAGGAGACCTACGGCGCCGAGGTCGTGACCTTCACCGCCGATCTCGGCCAGGGCGAGGAGCTCGAGCCGGCGCGGCGCAAGGCCGAGATGATGGGAATCAAGGAGATCCACATCGAGGATCTGCGCGAGGAATTCGTCCGCGATTTCGTCTTTCCGATGTTCCGCATGAACGCCCTCTACGAGGGCGTTTACCTGCTCGGCACCTCCATTGCGCGCCCGCTCATCGCCAAGCGGCTGGTCGAGATCGCGCGCGAGAGCGGTGCCGACGCCATCGCCCACGGCGCCACCGGCAAGGGCAACGACCAGGTGCGCTTCGAGCTCACCGCCTACGCGCTCAATCCCGACATCAGGATCATCGCGCCATGGCGCGAGTGGCAGTTCAAATCGCGCACCGATCTCATCGATTTCGCCGAGAAGCACCAGATCCCCGTGCCGAAGGACAAGCGCGGCGAGGCGCCCTTCTCCGTCGACGCCAATCTTCTCCACTCCTCGTCGGAAGGAAAGGTGCTGGAGGACCCGTGGCAGGAGCCGCCGCCGTACGTCTTCCAGCGCACGATTGCGCCGGAAGATGCACCCGACAAGCCGACCGTTGTCGAGATCGAGTTCCTGAGGGGCGACCCGGTCGCGGTGGACGGCAAGCCGATGAGTCCGGCG